>JBEIPT010000287.1:0-5057 GCA_040376895.1 Lysobacteraceae bacterium
GTCCGGTGGTGGCGTCAAGGGACTGATGCGGCAAATGAAGGGCCTCATGGGCCCGGGCGGCCCGATGGGCATGGGCCGATAAGGTATGCTTGACGGCTTGTGATCCTCGGATTACGAGACCTTACCAATCAATGAGTTGGCGACGCGCCGTCGTTGCCTCCAGCCGCAGCAGGCAAAGCGCTTTTCATTTCACCGAAGATCGCTATAATGCGCGGCTCTTTTTCGGGCCGACGGTCGGCCCCCAGCGCACGAGATTATCCAGATGGTCAAGATTCGCCTTTCCCGTGGCGGCGCCCCCAAGCGCCCCTTCTACCATGTCGTCGTTACTGACGGCCGCAGCGCCCGCGACGGTCGCTCGATCGAGCGCGTGGGTTTCTACAATCCTGGCGCTACCGGCAAGGAATCGCCGCTGTCGCTGGAAACCGACAAGATCAACGCTTGGATTGCCAAGGGTGCGCAGCCGACCGAGAAGGTCAAGTACCTGATCAAGCTCGCTGCCAAAAAAGCAGCCTGATCGCGCCATGTCGAACCGGCGGGTTGAACTCGGCCGGGTCGCAGGGGTGTTCGGTGTGCAGGGCTGGCTGAAAATCCATTCCTACACCGATCCGCTCGCGAACATCCTGAAGTACCGGCCCTGGATTCTGGTCGACGCTGGCGGTGAACGCCTGATCGAGCAGCCTCGGGGCAAAGTTCAGGGCAAAAGTATTGTCGTGCAGTTGCCAGGCATCGACGACCGTGATGCTGCGCAAGCTCTGATTGGCGCGTGTATCTGGGTCGACCGTGACACCTTGCCCAAGCCGAAAGCTGGCGAGGTGTACTGGAACGATCTCGAAGGAATGCAGGTCGTCAACGCGGCAGGTGTCGATTTTGGTGTGGTCTCACACCTCTTCTCGACGTCAGCCAACGATGTACTGGTCGCCAAAGGTGATCGAGAACGCCTGATCCCGTGGTTGCCTGGCGTGTACGTCCTGAACGTCGATGTCGATGCACGTCGCATCGAAGTCGATTGGGACGAGACTTTCTAGGCATGCGCGTCGATGTGATCACCCTGTTTCCGGAGTTCATCCTGGAAGCGGCCAAAGTCGGAGTGCTGGGGCGGGCGCGGGAACGCGGCTTGCTCGAAGTGCTCGCACACAACCCGCGCGAAGATGCGGAAGGTGTGCACCGCAAGGTCGACGATCGTCCGTTTGGCGGTGGTCCGGGCATGGTGATGATGGTGGAACCGCTGCGGCGGACAATCCGTCGCATTCGTGCGCTGGCGGAACCCGCACCAGTGATCTACCTGAGCCCGCAAGGGCCAAGGCTGACGCAGAGCAAGGTCGAGCAGTTGGCGAAAACGCCGCGCCTGATCCTGTTGTGCGGACGCTACGAAGGTATCGACGAGCGCCTGGTCAGGCGCGACATCGATGCCGAGCTGTCGATCGGTGACTACGTGCTTTCGGGCGGTGAGTTGGCGGCGGCAGTATTGATCGATGCAGTCGGGCGGTTGCAGGAAGGTGCTCTGGGTGATGCCGAATCGGCGGCCCAGGACTCATTCGGCAACGGCTTGCTGGATTGCCCGCATTACTCCCGACCACCGGTCGACGAGGAAGGTGATGCAGTCCCGGATGTCCTGATGTCCGGCAACCATCGGGAAATTGCCAAGTGGCGACTCAAGCAGAGCTTGGGGCGCACCTGGTTGAGGCGCCCGGACTTGCTCCAGAGCCTCACGCTCACCCCGGCAGAGCGGAATTTGCTGGACGAATTTCGACGCGAACACGCGTCGGCACCATGAAACATGGAGCCATCCGGCTCCGGTTTCTGGCGGTGGTCGGGCCGGACAACCCGGTCTGATCGAACTTCACGTAGAGGCATTGCCATGAACATCCTGCAACAGTTCGAACAGTCCCAAATCACGCGCAAGCTGCCGGCCTTCGGCCCTGGCGACACCGTGATCGTCAACGTCAAGGTCAAGGAAGGCAATCGCGAACGCGTGCAGGCCTACGAAGGCGTCGTCATCGGCATCAATAGCGCCGGCCTGAACTCCTCGTTCACCGTGCGCAAGATCTCGCACGGCTTCGGCGTCGAGCGCGTGTTCCAGACGCACAGCCCGGGTATCGACTCGGTCGAAGTGAAGCGCCGTGGCGCCGTCCGTCGCGCCAAGCTGTACTACTTGCGTGATCTGGAAGGCAAGGCTGCGCGCATCAAGGAAGACCTGAGCGGGCACGTCAAGAAGAAGTGAGCTTCGGGCGCGGCTCCGCGCCTGACGATCGTTTCCTGATTGAAGCCAAAAGCCGCCTTGTGCGGCTTTCGGTGTTTGCTTGCGTTTGACCTGATGACTTGGTGGCAGAGGCTTATGCGGGCGCCGATGCGACGAAACTTCGGGCTGGCCACAACCCTCCACGATGTTCGGGGAGGGTTGGGAGGGGCTTAGGCAAACACTTCGTCCCCATCGGCGAGCAAAGCCTAAACCTGGTTTGTCTCAGCCCACCACAACTGACCGTCAATGACGGTTTGGGTACGCCCACCAACGTGCACCTGCGCATCGGGACCAAAACGAATACCGATTTCGGCGTCGTGGCCGATCTCACGGCCTTGGCTTACCCGATACCCTTTTGCCAGTGACCCGTATGGCTCACGTTCGGCGATGAAAGCGGCAATCAAGCCATTCGCGGCGCCCGAGGCCGGGTCTTCGACAATACCCACGCCGGCCGGAAATGCACGCACGATCAATTGGTGCGTCGCCGACGCACTGCGAGCAAACACGCACAACCCCAAGCTGTCGGTCGCACGCGCCAACTCGCCAATCGCACCATGATTGGGTGACCAGGCGCGCAATGCCTCGGCATCGGCAAACTCGGCGAGCCACCATCGGCGCCCACCCTCAACGAATGCACAACCCAGCGCCCCGAGATCGATGTGGCTGAGGATCGTCGCCAGACGAGCACGAGCGGGCGCACCATCGATCAGCACACGCGCTCCGGGCGCCGCGACGAACAACTCCCGGTCATCACCCGCCCCTTCCACCTGGATCGGCAACAAGCCAGCCAGACATTCCTGCACTAGGCAACCGTTCACTGGCGCGGCAAATCCGGTTTCGAGTACGGCATGTGCGCTGCCGATCGTCGGATGCCCCGCAAACGGGATCTCCCGCTGCGGCGAAAAGATTCGCAGCCGATAACTCGCGTCGCTCCGCGTCGACGGCAACACGAACGTTGTCTCTACCAGGTTCGCCCATCGGGCGAATCGCTGCATCCCGCCTTCGGTCCAGCGGTCCGCGCCAAACACCACACCCAACGGATTGCCGCCGCCTGCACGCCGGGTGAACACATCGAGTTGCAGGAAACGGATGGGGGCAGCGCTCATGGACAGATCACCTCGGACAAGGCCGGCAGCGTAAAGGATCGAGTCCACAAACTCGACTGCTGCGGATATGGAATTTGCGGCTCCTCGGCCATACTGTCGGTCTGCGACCGGAGGCCGCCATGAGTGTTCATCTCGAGACCCCATTTGTATTGCCCTGCGGGCAAAAGTTGCGCAACCGGATCGTCAAGGGGGCGATGACCGAAGGGGTTGCCGACGGACTGAACCGGGCAACCCACCGACACGCCACCCTTTATCGACACTGGGCAAAAACCGGTGCTGCCGTGCTTCTGACGGGCAACGTGATGATCGATCGCGACGTCCTCGAGCGACCGGGCAATATCGTCATCGACGGCCGCCATCCGCACACGTTCGATCGCGAGGCACGGGCGCAGCTCGCCTCGATGTCGGCTGCGGCATGCAGCGGCGGCGGCGAAGTCTGGATGCAGATTTCGCATGCAGGCCGCCAATCGCCGCGATACGTCACGAAGAGCCCTCGCGCCCCTTCGCCGGTTTCGGTCGATTTGCTCGGCCTCTATGCTCAGCCGGTCGCTCTGACAATTGACGAACTGCCCGAACTGGTCCAGCGCTACGCGTTTGCCGCCGAGATCGCACGTGACACCGGCTTCACCGGCGTACAGGTGCACAGTGCTCATGGCTATTTGCTGAGCAGCTTCCTGTCTCCGCACGCCAATCGACGCGAAGATGCCTATGGCGGACCGATCGAACACCGCGCCCGCCTGCTGATCGAAATCCTGCGTGCCACCCGCCAGCGGGTCGGCGCCGACTTCGCCATCTCGGTGAAACTCAACTCCGACGATTTCCGCAAGGGCGGCTTCAGTCAGGAGGATTGTCTGGCGGTCGTGAAACTGCTCAATCGCGAAGGCATCGATTGTCTGGAACTCTCTGGAGGCACTTACGAACAGCCACGTCTGCTCGGCTTCGAGGGCAAACCGGGCAGCGTCGTTGCCGTGCGCGAAAGCACCCGATCACGCGAAGCCTATTTTCTGGCCTATGCAGAAGAACTCCGCAAAGTTGCCACCATGCCGATGATGGTCACCGGCGGATTCCGCACTCGGGCAGGCATGAACGAAGCGCTCGCCGAAGATGCCTGTGACCTGATCGGCATCGCCCGACCGTTCATGACTGCTTCCGACGAAGTGCGTGCGTTGATCGACGGCAAACTCGACGAACTGCCGTCACCCGAACGACACCAGTTCCTGCGTGCACAGGGCATCTGGTCACCGACAAGCCCGTTCCTGCTCGGGCGCATGCTCAACGTCATGGGTGCCGTCGGCTGGTCGTACCACCAGATCATGCGCCTTGCGGATGGCCTCGTACCACAGCCGGAGCGAGGCTTGCTCCGTTCGTTCGTCGAACACTGGCTGCGCGAGTTCTCGGCGGCATGGCAAATGCGCCGGGCAAGACGACGGCAGGCTGCGGATCAGCAAGGATCTTGAGGCAACCCGTCGCGTGCTTCACATTAGTCCGCAAGCACGAGATTGCCGCGCCCTTCGGGCTCGCAATGACAGCAACTTAGGCGCTTGCCGCACGATCCGGACACCCCACAAACTGTCATTGCGAGCTTTTTGTATGTCCAAAAAACGGCATACTTCGTTCGGGCCTTGACGGCACCCCGTGGAACTTTCGCTTCAGCAATCAATTCCTGCAACATTCAAAGAGCCGCGAATTGCCCTGAGGCCAATCCTGTGGGA
>JBEIPT010000493.1:0-2632 GCA_040376895.1 Lysobacteraceae bacterium
CGCCAAGTTTCATCAAGGACTGTCATGGGGGTGGGCCATGGCAAGTAGTGCAGGGTGCATGCTATCTATCCAAGAACGCCTGCCCCGACCTGGTTTCGATCATGCAATCCGATCCAAGTATCTGCCTGTTCCGCCTGTCTGCTCTCGGTGATGTCGTCCATGCGCTGGCATTGATCCGTCGATTGCAGGATGGATTGCCGGGCGCCCGCTTGAGTTGGGTCATTGGCAAATTCGAGCAGAAACTGGTGGGCGACGTGGCCGGTGTCGAGTTTCTGCCCATCGACAAGAAGCGTGGTTTGCCAGCGCGCGCGGAATTGCGTGCAGCGTTGGCCGGGCGGCAGTTTGACGCGCTGCTGCTGGCCCAGGTGGCGTTGCGCGCGGGCGTTTTTGCGTCCGTGATTCCTGCACGTAGGCGGATCGGTTATGACTGGCCGCGGTCGAAGGAACTGCACAGCCTGTTCATCAACGAACGGATCAAGGCGTCGAGCGGCTTTCAGCACGTCCATGAATTGCTTCAAGGTTTCGCCGATGTGCTGGGTGTTGCCGAAACCCCTGCGCGGTGGGATCTGCCGATTCCGGCCGAGGCGCATGAGTTTGCCGCCCAGCATTTGCCGGGTGATCAGCCGACCTTGATCATCAGTGCGTGTTCCAGTCATCGCCTGCGGAATTGGCATGCCCGCGGTTATGCAGCCGTGGCGGATCACGCGGTTCGTCGTCACGGATTGCGTGTGGCTCTGTGTGGCGGGCCGAGCGCCATCGAGCGCGACATGGCAAATGCCATCCAGGCGCAGTGTCGAGAGCCTGTGCTCGATCTGGTCGGCAAGGACACGCTGAAGCGGGCGCTGGCGCTGATGCAGCGTTCCATTGCCGTGCTGACGCCGGATTCCGGTCCGATGCACATGGCCAATGCGCTGGGTGTGCCAGTGCTGGGTTTGCATGCGGCTTCGGACAGCCGGCGCAGTGGGCCGTATCGCGCTCTTCGTTACACAGTCGATGCGTTTCCGCAGGCTTGCGTGCAATTCCTGAAGCGTCCTCATGCGGACACAGCTTGGGGCACGAAGATTGAAAAGCCCGGTGTGATGGACCTGATTGAAGTGGATGCGGTCCTGGAGAAGCTGGATCTGCTGGTGGCGGATCGGACGAATGGCCTTCAGTGATGCCTGCCGGGCAATGGTCCTTTTCTGACTCGCCATAATCTGGAATTCTTGCGCGTCCTTGATGAAACGCCCGTTATTCCCGCTTTCGCGGGAATGACGGGTCGGGTGTTTCCATGGCCGTTGCCGTTGAACTTAGGGCAGCGGCGATCCGCATCGTCGCGAACCGAAACGCGCCCGATCAGCTGCCTTCGATGTCCTGATTACGCGCTGTCGCTGCGCGTTGCAGCCGGTCGCGCACTGCTGCCCATGCCGCATCGGCGGGTGGTGCCTCAATGAGGATCCGGTCCGCGCCTTCGATATCGAGCATGCGCAATGCGGCATACAGATGTCGGGCGTAACCTTCGGCGTCGGCTGGCAGGCCAAGCCCTTCAAGCGGCGAAGGCAACGGGCCGATCGACAGCACCCGGGCGGTTTCGTCGTCACCTTGAAGCTCGCGGTACCGTGCGGTCAGGCGGGACTTGTCGACCAGTTCGGTGCTGGTGCTCGGGGCATAGTGTGATGCCAGCGATCCGGACACTCGTGGCATGTTTTCAGCATTCGCACTTGCCGCCGCACATTCACCAGGACCGAGCACTGCTTCAATGTCCGCTGGCGCGATCCGGCCGGGGCGAAGGATTCGGGCAGTCGGGCCGGACAGGTCCACGATCGTCGACTCGATGCCGACCTGACAGGGTCCGCCGTCCAGAACGACCGGCACTGCATCACCAAACTCATCACGCACATGTTGGGCCGTGGTCGGGCTCACATGACCGAAGCGGTTGGCGGATGGCGCAGCGAGCCCGCCACCAAAGGCGCGAAGGACCGCCTGAGCCCAGGGGTGTGAAGGCACGCGCAAACCTACAGTGTCCTGACCGCCTGTCACCAGATCGGAAACGGTTGCCTTTCGTTTCAGGATCAAGGTCATCGGGCCGGGCCAGAACGCGTCGGCAAGCTTCAGTGCGCCTTCCGGGATGTCGATCGCCCAGTCTTCTAGCTGATTCGCGTCGGCCAGATGCACGATCAACGGATGATCGGCCGGGCGACCCTTCGTGGCGAAGATTTTTGCGAGCGCTGCTGTATTGCGTGCATCGCCGGCGAGGCCATAAACCGTTTCGGTCGGCAAGCCGACGAGGTCGCCACGCTTGAGCGCAGCAACCGCCTCGTCGATCTCGTCGGCGCGGATCGGCAGCATCAGAAATGCGGTTTTTCCGGGCTGGCCTGGAATCGTTCGACCGACTTCATGATCTCGGCTTCGGCTTCTGCCGGGCCGCTCCAGCCGTCGACTTTCACCCATTTGCCTTTCTCGAGATCCTTGTAGTGCTCGAAGAAGTGGCGGATGCGGTCTTTCGTGAGGTCGGGCAAGTCGTCGATCGTCTTGACGTTGTCATAGGCGGGAAACACCTTGCTCACCGGCACAGCGATGATCTTGGTGTCTTCGCCAGCTTCATCGACCATGTTCAGCATGCCGATGGGTCTGACGCGGATCACGCAGCCAG
>JBEIPT010000198.1:0-7029 GCA_040376895.1 Lysobacteraceae bacterium
CGGAGACCCTGGCGCCGCTGTGGTTCGCACTGATCGTGGCAACCGCATTTCCGTTGGCGCTTGGCCCCGAGTCGGCCAAACTCGCCCGGATTGCCGGTGGTGTCGTCTGGGTCATCTTCCTGCTGTCCAGCCTGCTTTCGCTAGACAGCCTGTTCCGCAGCGACGTCGAGGACGGCGCATTCGACGTGATTCTGGCCAGTCGCCGCAGCCTGACCATCGTGGTGGCTGCCAAGATGTTGCTGAACTGGCTGTCGACGGCACTCCCTCTGATCCTGCTCGCGCCCGTGCTCGCCTACAGCTATGACCTTGATCAAGGCGCACAACAGGTGCTTGTGGTTTCCTTGTTGTTGGGCACACCCCTCGTTTGTTTGTTTGGTGCACTCGCTGCCGCCCTCACTGCCCATTTGCGGCGTGGCGGCGTGCTGCTGTCATTGATCGTGCTGCCGCTGACCTTGCCGGTGCTGATCTTTGGCGCTGGCGCCGTCGAAGCGGTACTGACGGGTGGGAGTGCCCGGCAACCGCTGCTATTTTTGGCGGCTGGTGCCGTTGTCTCGATCAGTTTCGGCCCGTGGTTGATTGCCGAAACCCTGAAAACCGGCTGAGTACAGGACCCATTGACCCATGCATCCCCTGCTGTTGTGGTTTCACAAGACTGGATCCCCGCCCGAGTTCTATCGACTGAGCGGCAAGTTCCTGCCGTGGTTGATTGCGCTTGCGGCCCTGACCGGACTGCCCGGTTTGTACCTGGGTCTGTTCGAGACTCCGGCTGACTACCTGCAGCGCGAGTCCGTCCGGATCATGTACATCCACGTGCCCTCGGCCTGGATGTCGATGTTCATCTTTGGCTTCATGGCCGTGGTGGGCGCCATGGCACTGATCTGGCACGTCAAGATTGCCGAGGTTCTGGCGCGGTGCGCCGCTCCGATCGGTGCGACGTTCACCGCCATCACGTTGATCACCGGTGCGCTCTGGGGCAAACCCACGTGGGGCACTTACTGGGTATGGGATGCCCGCTTGACCAGCGAACTCGTGCTGTTGTTCCTGTATTTCGGAGTCATGGCATTACACAACGCCGTCGAAGACCCGCGCCGAGCGGCTCGAGCGGCTGCGATCCTGGCGCTCGTCGGCCTGGTGAATCTGCCGATCATCCATTATTCGGTTGAATGGTGGAACACGCTGCATCAAGGCCAGTCGATCCGACTCTTTGCCGGGGACAAGTCGAGTATCGATTCCAGCATGCTGACGCCGCTGATCCTGATGGCATTCGCAACCAAGTTCTGGTTTGGTGCCAGTCTGCTGTCGCGGGCCCGTGTTCAGGTCCTGGAACAGGAATCCGGCAAGGAATGGGTCCGCCAACTGGTTCGCAAGGAATTGGGTTCCGACGAACCCGGTAAAACACCATGAATCACTTTCCTTTCATCTTCGGTTCTTATGCTGTGTTCGCTGTCCTGCTGCTGATTGATGCGCTCTCGCCCTGGTTGGCGCGACGGACGCTGGTGCGAGAACTTGGCCAGCGCCTGAAACGCGAAAACCGACGCGCGACCCAATCGCTTCCGGACCCGGAACCTCCCTCGACGACATCATCATGAATCCGATCCGCAAACGACGACTCATCCTCATCCTGCTTGGCATTGGCGCGCTGGGTATCGCCGCCGCACTCGTGCTGACGGCGCTGAACGAAAACCTGCAGCACTTCGTCAGTCCGACCGACATAGCCGAGGGCAAGGCACCGGATACCGGCAAACGGTTCCGCTTGGGCGGCGTGGTACTCGAAGGCAGCGTTGTTCGCGAGCAAGGCGCGCTGGCCGCGACGTTTGTCGTCACCGATCGATTCAAGGAACAGACCGTTCGGTACGAAGGCATCCTGCCGGATCTCTTTCGTGAAGGCCAAAGTGTGGTTGCGACTGGCACCTTGGCGAACGGCAGGTTTGACGCCACTGAAGTGCTCGCCAAACACGACGAGAACTACATGCCGACCGAAGTCGCCGACGCCATTGCGCGTGCGAAGCAGAAACAGAACGAACCAGTTGTTGCCCCGGTGGCCACGCCGGCCATTGAAACCACGCCGCCTGCGCCGACTCCGGACACCGCGACAACCGACACTGGAGACACGACCCCATGATGCCCGAGCTTGGCCAGATTGCGCTGCTGCTCGCACTGCTGATGTCGATCGTGCAGTCGCTTTTTCCGATGATCGGGGCACAGACCGGCAACCGGCGCTGGATGGCACTGGCCAAACCGGCTGCGCTCACCCAGTTCGCGGTGATGCTGCTGTCGTTCCTTCTGTTGACCTATGCCTTCGTGCAGCAGGATTTTTCGGTCGCCTACGTGGCGCAGAACTCCAACCTCGACTTGCCGGTGATGTATCGCGTCTCGGCGGTCTGGGGCGCGCATGAAGGTTCTCTGTTGCTGTGGGCGTTGACGCTGTCCTTGTGGACCGCTTTGGTCGCGATCCGCGGTGGCCATTTGCCACCGGCGTTTTTTGCCCGCGTGATGGCAGTGCTGGGCGTGATCAATGTCGGCTTCCTGCTGTTCATGATCGTCACGTCGAATCCGTTCCTGCGGCACTTGCCGGCGCTGGCCGATGGAGCTGATCTGAATCCGCTGCTTCAGGACCCGGGCCTGATCATTCACCCGCCGATGCTGTACATGGGTTATGTCGGCTTCTCGGTAGCCTTTGCGTTTGCCGTCGCCGCCCTGATCGAGGGGCGCATCGACCTGGCATGGATCAAGTGGGTCCGCCCATGGACACTCTGGGCCTGGGCGTTCCTCACGTTCGGCATCGCGCTCGGTTCCTGGTGGGCCTATTACGAGTTGGGCTGGGGCGGCTGGTGGTTCTGGGATCCGGTCGAGAATGCGTCGTTCATGCCTTGGCTGATCGGTACTGCGCTGATCCACAGCCAATCGGTCGTGGAGAAACGCCAGCAACTGATTCTGTGGACATTGCTGCTGTCGATCCTCGCGTTCTCGTTGTCGCTGCTCGGCACCTTCCTGGTTCGTTCCGGTGTCCTGACTTCGGTGCACGCGTTCGCGTCCGACCCGGAACGCGGCGTGTTCATTCTGGCCTTCCTCGCGGCCATCGCCGGCGGTGCCTTGGCCCTGTTCTCCTGGCGATTCAATCATTTTGCGCGCCGCGCGGATTTCCAGCCCGTGTCGCGAGAAGCCGGCTTGCTCGTCAACAACCTCGTCATGACCAGCGCCTGTGCGCTGGTGTTGCTCGGTACCTTGTTCCCCCTGTTGGCGGATGCGGCCGGCTGGGGCAAGGTGTCGGTTGGTTCGCCGTACTTCGGTGCCATGTTCCCGTTGATCATGGCGCCGGTCATGTTGCTGCTGCCGTTTGGTCCTTTCCTCAAGTGGCGCGGCGATGATGCCGGCCGGGTCGGCCGATTCCTGCTGCCGGTTCTTGCCGTATCGGGCCTGATCGCGCTGATCGTCAAGTTCGCGTTCGACACACCGTGGAAAGCGGCGCTGGGCGTTCTGGTCGGGTCCTGGATCCTGCTTGGCGTGTTCGAATATGTTCGGCGCTTCCGCCAGGATCCGTCGCGGCGCATCCGTGGCATTGGCCGGGAACACATCGGCATGTTGCTGGCGCATGCCGGCATGGGCGTATTCGTCATCGGCGTGTTTGTCACCGAAGCTACGAGCATCGAAAAAGATGTGCGCCTCGAACCTGGTCAGTCGGTCGAGATTCGCGGCCTGAGTTTTGTCTTCGAAAAGCTGGACCATTACGAAGGCCCGAATTTTGTCGCCGACAAGGGGCACTTTGTGGTTCGGAACGGTGATGTCGAAGTGGCTCGCTTGCACCCCGAAAAGCGCGGTTACCGACGCGGTGAAGTGATGACCGAAGCGGCCATAGATCCCGGTTTGACGCGTGATCTGTACGTTGCACTCGGCGAGCCGCTTGATGACGGCAAGGCGTGGGCTGTGCGCGTGTATCACAAGCCCTTCATTCGCTGGATCTGGCTCGGCGCGTTGCTGATGACGTTTGGTGCCTTTGTCGCTGCGGCCGACCAGCGCCTGCGCGCGTCGGCCACTCGTCGTGAACAGGCCGATGCGGTCCAGGGTGCTCCGGCATGATGCGGTATGTCCCCATCGCGCTGTTTCTGGCACTGGCCGTGCTGTTGTTCCTGGGACTCGGGCTCGATCCCAAGACGGTTCCATCGCCGCTGATCGACAAACCGGCGCCAGCCTTCGAGTTGCCGGAACTGCGCGAGCCTGGACAGATGGTTCGTTCGGAAGCGCTGCGCGGCAAACCTTACCTGCTCAATGTCTGGGGCTCCTGGTGTGTCGCATGTCAGCAGGAACACCCGGTATTGATGCAGTTTGCGCGTGAACACGACCTCACGCTGGTCGGCCTGAACTGGAAGGATGATCAAGAGACTGCCCTGCGTTGGCTGGCGCGCTTCGGTGATCCGTATGACCAGATTGCCGTGGATGCCGAAGGTGGAACAGCCATCGACTTCGGTGTGTACGGTGCGCCGGAGAGTTTCCTGGTCGATGCCGAGGGGGTGATCCGCTACAAGAAGATCGGTCCGATCAGCCCCGACGACATCAAGAACGACATCCTGCCGCGCCTGGAGGCCAAGCCATGACACGTCCCATGCTGGCTCTGCTGCTGTTCTGGTTCGCCACTGGCGCGCAGGCGCTGGATCCGATGCCGTTCAAGGATGCCGCCGAGGAACAACGTTTCCAGGCCATCACACGCGAACTGCGCTGCCTGGTGTGCCAGAACCAGAACATCGCCGACTCCAATGCCGAACTGGCCAAGGACCTGCGCAACGAAGTGTTCGACATGATGCGCGCGGGCAAATCGGACGCCGAGATCAATCAGTTCATGACCGAACGCTACGGCGACTTCGTTCTGTATCGGCCACCGATGAAGGGTTCGACTTGGCTGCTGTGGCTCGGCCCGTTTGCCGTGCTGTTCGGCGGCGGATTGGTTGTCCTTCGATTGTTGCGCCGTCGCCGTGACAGCGCAGAAGCCCAATCGCCATCGGCAAGTGCCGCACCCGCTCAACAGATTGATGCTGCGCCGAACAAGGCGGCAGATCCCAACGAGATGATTCCGTGACTGTATTCCTGATTTGTGCGGCGCTGCTGACCCTGCTGGCGCTGAGTCCTTTGCTTTATGTTCTGGTCAAGCCGGTCGCCGCCGAGTCCGACGGCAGTGATCCCTCGGCTGCAAAGCGCCAGGCTCTTGCTGCAGCAAGGGCTGCGGGCGTGTTGACCCAGGACGAGTACGACCAGAAGCTCGCGCAACTGAAAGCAGAAGCGCCGGTGCCAACAGCGACGAAAGTGCCGCCGCCCGCCCGCAAACTGGCGATCCTGTTTCTGGTCGGTATACCCCTGGCGTTGTTTGGTCTGTATCGTCAGTTCGGCATGCCGCAAGCGTTGTCTCCGCAAGCCGCACACAGCCAGTCCGCTGAAACCGACGCGCCGCCACCGACGCTTGAGTCGGCGATCGCGTCACTCGAGGCCAAGCTCGCCGAGAATCCCGCCGACCCGGAAGGCTGGCGCCTGCTCGCGCGCGGTCAACAAAGCATGCAGAACTTCGCCGGAGCACTTGCTGCGCTGACCAAGGCGCGTGAGCTCGCGCCGGACAACATCGACATCCAGGTCGAATACGCCGAAGCGACGGCGTTGATGTCCAGCACCCGTCGCATCGAAGGTGAGGCCCTGGCTTTGCTGGAGAACGCTCTGGAACGTGACCCGACTCAACAGCGGGCGCTGTGGTTGCTCGGTATCGCTGCGGTCCAGGCAGGTGACAAGGCAACTGCGATCCGTCATTGGCAGAACCTGCAGGGAATGCTCGATCCCGAGTCCGACATTGGCCGTGCGGTCAACCAGCAGCTGGCCGAGCTGACTGGCGAAACGGCACCGGTTGCAGCGGCTACGTCGCCGACACCACCGCCCTCGCCCGCCGCGACCAGTGTGCCTGGTGTTCGGGTTCAGGTAAGCCTCGACCCGGCCTTGGCCAGCAAGGTTGGCCCCGAGGCCGTGCTGTATGTGTTCGCCCGCCCGGCCGAAGGCCCGCGCATGCCGCTGGCAATCCAGCGTTTGCCTGTCGATCGCCTGCCGGTCGACCTGATGCTGGATGACACCATGGGCCCGATGCCGACGATGAAGCTGTCTGCTACACCGACCATCATCATTGGTGCCCGAATCAGTCAGACCGGATTGGCCAATGCACAGAGTGGTGATCTGGAAGGACTGAGTGCTGCGATCACCCAGAGTGAGCTCGACGGTCCGGTTGTGATCCGGATCAGCCAGGTCCTGCCTTGACCCGAGAGAGCGAATGCCCCGAGGCCAGGTATTTGGCCTCGAACGGTGTCAAGACCGGGTCCGGCAAAAAATCGGCGACCGAAAACACTTCGCGGTTCGTCAGCCGCAATGCTGCGGCCATCTCATCGATATAGATGGCCCAGTTGCTGCGCACTTCGATGCAATCGGAAATGCCGAGGAACAGGGGCCATGCCGGATGCCCATGCCAACGGCGCCGAAGATGTTCGGGTTTTGGCCACGGATTGGGATACAGCAGATAGTGATGGGCCACGCGCAGGGTTCGCGCCTGCAGACAAGACCAGACGGTCTCGGCACGCGCACGGAGCAACCACGCATGTTCCGCAATCTGCACACCTTGTTCGGCTTCAGCACCCAGTCGGGACAGTGACTGGTCAATGCCGAGTACCAGCGAATGCGGGTGACGCTCGGCCAACACCCGTGTACTGGCGCCGGTTCCGCAACCGGAGTCCAGCACCAGTGGACGCGAGCCCAGGTCAATACGCGACGACCAGTGCATGAACGCCATTTGGCTCGGCTCATGGACAGGCGCACGCCACGTCGAAGTGACATGACGGTGAATGACTTGTTCCAGATCGGGATGGACACCATTCTGCCGACTGTGCACCGGCGATGAGTTGCCGAACATCAGCAGTCCAGCCCGAATTCCCGAAGCAGTTGTGCCGTCTCGTACAGAGGCAGCCCCATGACACTTGAATGGCTGCCTTCCAACGACGCAATCCAGGCTGC
>JBEIPT010000403.1:0-3553 GCA_040376895.1 Lysobacteraceae bacterium
ATCAACTTCATGGCGAAAGAGGCGCGGGGGTTGATCTGTCTTGCGTTGACCGAAGCGCGGTGCTCTCAACTCAATCTGCCTCCGATGGTGAGCGACAACCGCTCCCCGCATCGCACAGCTTTCACGGTTTCGATCGAAGCGGCCGAGGGTGTGAGTACCGGGATTTCCGCCTATGACCGGGCACACACGATTCGCACTGCAGTGCGCGCGAATGCAAAAGCCTCCGACCTCACGCAGCCCGGCCACATTTTCCCATTGACGGCTCGCCACGGTGGCGTACTGATGCGCGCCGGCCATACCGAAGCGAGCGCTGACCTTGCGTTGTTGGCGGGTCTGGAACCTGCTGGCGTACTTGTGGAGGTCATGAGCGATGACGGTCACATGGCTCGACGTCCGGAACTGGAAGTGTTCGCCGCCAGACACGGACTGAAGATTGGCACGATCGCGGACTTGATCCGGTACCGATTGGCCACCGAAAAAACCGTGGAACGGTTTTCCGAGACTGCCGTCGATACTCGGCATGGCCCATTCCGATTGCTGCAGTATCGCGACCGCTTCGGGGCGAATGTCCATTCCGTCCTGGTTCGGGGTCATTGGCGCGCCGACGAGCCCGTGCCCGTCCGGGTTCACCACTTGAACGTAGTCCGCGATGTGTTGCAGCTCGACCGCCGGGATCTAGGCATGACTGCCGACAGCGCTCTCGCTCGAATTGCTGCCAACGGCAAGGGGGTATTCGTGATGTTGGGCGAAACCACACCAAGCCACGACTGGTATACGCGGCTCGGTGGTTCGATCGATACCGTATTGCCGGATGCCCCCGCGCCGGCGTGGACGACGGTCGGTATAGGCGCACAGATTCTTGCCGACCTGGGTGTGCATCGTCTGAACGTGTTGGGTACACCCCGGCGCTTCTCGGCTCTCTCGGGCTTCGGGCTTGAGGTGGTAGAGTACTGGCCTGCCTGAGCTGTGTGACGCATCTTCCCCGCTCAGGCCTTATGCCCCCTTCCGGACCGATTATCGTGAGTCAGAACAAACTTCCGACCGACCCGCGCGCCATGCTGGACGTCTTGCGCTCTGGCATCACCCAGCTGGATCCGGATCTCAACCCGGAAACCCTGCAGGTGGCCATTGTTGCGGCCCGGTTCAATGCCGGGGTGGTCGATCGGCTTGTGCACGGTGCAGTGAGTACTCTGATCGAGAAGGGCGTCGCACCACAGGGGATTGCGTTGATGCGCGTTCCCGGGGCTTGGGAGCTGCCGTTGTTGGCTCAGCGACTCGCCCTGAGCGGCGCGTTTGACGGAATCATCGCGCTCGGTTGTGTGATCCGGGGCGAGACCGCTCATTTCGACCTGATTGCAAACGAGTCCGCTCGGGCGCTGATGCAGGTTGGGCTGGATACCCAGGTGCCAATCACGAATGGTGTGCTGGCGTGTGAAACCGAGGCGCAAGCGATTGCGCGTGCGGGTGGTGACGCTGGGAACAAGGGCAGTGAAGCTGCTGAAGCCCTGGTTGAGCTGATCGGCGTGATCGAAGCAGCCGAGACCAGTTTCGACCTGATTGAATTGAATCAGCCGGATGCCGACTTCGATATCGACGAAGTCATGGACGCCATGGAAGACATGCGCGCCGCACTCGACGAAAGTGAACGCAAGAACAAGAAGAAGCACAAATGACCCGGAAGAGAATGGACGGAATCGACCTTGCCGCGCGCGCTCGTGCGCGTCGTCGCGCCCTGCAGGCCATCTATGCCTGGCAATTGTCGGGGACATCGATGACCGGCATCATCGAACAGTTCAAGCGCGAGCAGGAAATGGAAATCGCAGACCTCGAATACTTCGAGGATTTGCTGCGGGGTGTTGAACGAGAGAAAGCTGCTCTCGACCAGAAACTCACGCCGCATCTGGATCGCGACGTCGACATGGTTGATCCGATTGAACGTGCGGTGCTGCGCTTGGCTGCTTATGAGCTGATGTGCCGCGCCGACGTGCCATATCGCGTGGTGATCAACGAGGCCATCGAGACCACCAAGCGGTTTGGTGCCGATTTTGGCCATACCTATGTCAACGGTGTACTCGACAAGCTCGCCGCCGAGGTTCGCGCTGCTGAATACCGCCGCGCCGGCTGATCAACTGGCGTTGGTACTGACCAGACCGCGCCGCGCTGCTTCCAGCGTCGCCTCGGCTCGCGAGTTCACTTCGAGTTTTCGATAGATGTCCTTGAGGTATCCGGCAGCAGTGTTCTTGCTGATGCCGAGTTGCTCGGCAACCTTCGGCACGCTGTAGCCTTTCGCGATCAACCTGAGGACTTCCGTTTCCCGATCGGTCAGCGGACTGGCATTCGGGGCGGGCTGCTGAGGGGGATTGAAGAACGACAGCAGGCGGCGCGCGATCGATGGCGAGAGGGGCGGCTGGCCGCGTTCTATGCCAAGCAGCATTTCGGCCAATCGATCCTGCGGCAGGTCTTTGAGGACGTATCCCTGAGCACCGGCTCGCAACGCGGGAAACAGGTGAGCGTCGTCTTCGAATATGGTGCTGACCACAATGAGCACGTTCGGGTTGCGGCGACGGATCGGATCGATCAGCGACAGGCCGCTACCGTCGGGTAGTCCGAGGTCGAGCAGGCACAGATCGGGACGGGTTTCGGCGAGCGCAAGTTCAGCGGCTCCCACGGAATCCGCCAGATGAATCCGTGCTTCGCCGAAGGCCTGGCGCACGGCGCCATGGACCCACTCCTGGCTTCGCGGCAGATCTTCGACAATCAGTACATGTTCGATCATGTCGGCAGGTCCCCGTGGAGCGGAATGGCCAACAGTACTTTGGTGCCGCCTTGGGTGGCGGCCCGCCAAGTCACGCTTCCGTGCAGGTGATCTGTCCGCGAGCGCATGTTCGATTTGCCTTGTCCCGGATTCTGGCCACTGCCAGTCCGGCCATTGTCGCGGATTTCGATGTGCAAGGTGCCCTCTGTTGCATTCAGGCGGACATACATCGACGAAGCGTCCGCATGTTTGAGCGTGTTGGAGATTGCCTCTCGGAACAGTCGGAACAGGTGGAAGAGGAGGGGTTTGCCCAACGGTCTGGGATCGGTGACCAGAGTCTGTTGCCAGTCGAGTTCGAGCCCGGCCAGGGACAGGCGTTCGCGTGCTTCGGCTTCGATCTGGCTCAGGGTGTCTTCTAGATTGCCAGGCGTGGCTCGGGCTCGTGTGACGATATCCCGCAAGTCCTGGAGAACGGCGCGTGTGCGGTCGGCAAATTCAGGGGTTGGCGCAGCGTAGACCATGGTGAGCAGACTGGCGCCGAGATCATCGTGCAAGTCGGTCAGGAGGGCGTCCTGCGTGGCACGGGCGATCCGTTCGGTTTCCTGGCGTTGCCAGGACAGCTGGTGCTCCAATTTGGCTTGGCGGGCCCTATGGATGTTTTCCTGACGCCACATGGCAAGACCGATGACAATCAGCGCCAACGTCAGGACAACACACAGGATCAGGAGCGCGGGTGCAGTCTGCATGATTTGGCTCTGGGTGTGGACAACATAAGGGGTGGATAGACGGGGGTATTAC
>JBEIPT010000304.1:0-4714 GCA_040376895.1 Lysobacteraceae bacterium
GCGAAGCACAAGGGCGAAGTGTTTGCCTAAACCCCTCCCAACCCTCCCCGAACATCGGGGAGGGCTATCGCTTGGACATTGCCTCGGACTCATTCTGTGGGAGCGGCTTCAGCCGCGATGCGACAGGTTGATGGGCGAGCACCCGATCGCGAAACTCTGAAAACACACCGTCATGGCGAGCCCGAAGGACGCGGCCATCTCAGCCTTGCGATGAGGAAGAACGCGTTGAGCCAATCGCTTCATGGCAGAAGGAACTGCTTTTTCGCCGATGTCCGGTTTTTGACGGATTCCCGTTTCCATGGACAACACCTCCTTGAACGGACCGACCGCCATGATCTTCAATCAATCCTGCCCTGCTCTGCTAGCCGCCACGCTGGGTCTGCTGCTGGCCTCCGCCAACAGCGATGCAGCGCAGTTCTGCGCAACCACCGGCGACCAACTGGCGACGGCACTCAATACCGCCGACAGCAACAATGCCAATGACGAGATCCGTGTATCCGTCGGCTTCAAGACACGCCCTGGCCTGAGCAATGGCCAGACCCGTTGGGTGTACCTGGAAGCAGCCAGCGATGCCGACAACGATCTGATCCTGACGGGCGGCTGGAATGCGGCCTGCACGACGAAGTTTCCGAGCCCACCCAGCCAGTTGGATGCCGAATTGGGCGGTCCGGGACTCGACATCCAGTTGACGGTCAACTCGGTCGCCGCCATCACCGTTTCCGATATCGAAATCCTGCGCGGTTACACCAATACCAGCTTCAGCTTCAGCGGTCTCCGCGTGACAAGCCCGCGCCGCCACACCACTGGTGATGCTGGACCGTTTGCGGGTACGCAACAGCGGTAGCGACGGCGACTCCAGCGGCATCGTCCGGCTCGAATTGAACGCCGGCAACCTGACCCTTCGCAACAGCCAGATCTCGCAGAACCGCTCATTCAGCGGCGCGTCGCTGATCGCCAACGCAGGTGCTGACGGCGAGATCAATGTGAACAACAACACGGTGATCGACAACACGGACAGCGAACTCAATGCTGCGGGCGCAGTGGGCGGTGTCAGCCTGTTCGGCGCCGGCATCATCAACGCCTACAACAACGTGTTCTTCGACAATACCTCGTCGAACAGTTCGGATCTGTCTGTAGCGAGCGGCGTTGGTCTGCTCAGCAACAACCACATCGGCATCCTGCGCGGCACACCGGCGGGCAACTCCAACCGCACCCAGGGTGATCCCGGCATCACGTTCAACAACAGTTGGTACACGGTGCTCGCGTCGAATTCACCACTGCGCGACAGCGGCTCTTCGTTTGTGCCCGCTGGCGCCGGTGCCACGGATTTGCAGAACCAGCCCCGGGTTCAGGGCGCACGAATCGATCGTGGTGCGATCGAGTTCGACCAGATGTTCGGCAACGGATTCGAATAGTTCGATCGTCCACTGGATGCAGCACCGCCCCTCGGCGGTGCTGCAATAGTCAATCACTCAAAGCCGTTCGCGAAGATGCTGATCGACACGCCGCTGGTCACGGTGATCGTGAACTGTTGGGTGGCCTGACCGGTCAGCGGGCTTGGCTCGGATGCCGTCACGGTGACGGTGTAGACCATCGTCCCGGCCCCGGCATCACCGGCGGTCGTCGTGCCGGTGATCACCCCAGTCAAAGGGTTGATCGTCAGCGAGGCCGGCGCACCGGTCATCGCGTAGCTCAGATCATCGCCATCGACATCGGCAAAAGCCGTTGCGGTCGTGATGTTGACGACATCACCTACGCCGAAGTTCTGGTTCGCGATCGTCCCGACGGCGGTCGGCAAGTCGTTCACGCAAGCCACATCGACATTCGCGACGGCCGTGTCGGACACGGTGCCGTTCGTGGATGTGTATTGGAACGTCGCCTTGCCGCAGAAATTTGCCGGCGGCGTATAGCTGAACTGTCCGTTCGGGTTGACCGTGGCTGACCCTTGACTGACCGAGCCGTTGACAAGACTTGCAGTCAAGGTCGTGGATCCTGTGTAGACCTTGTCGTCGTTCAGCACGCCGATGTCGTTCGCACCGTTGCGGTTCAGCGTCGTATCTTCGGTGCCGAAGAATTCGTCATCGACCGCGACCAGGTCAGGGCCAAGGCACGGCGTCGAGAATGCAATGGCCACCCATTCCGGGTGATCCACGAACGGGCTGCGGTTGCCCTGAACGTTGGCGACCACTTCGTTGCGCAGGGTTTCGGGCGCGGTAATGGTGCTGTCACCGTTGTGCCAGTTGATCAGTTCCGACAGCAGGCCCGAATAACCGACCGACACGAACGATCCGTTCGGTGTCACCGTGATCAACGCCGGATTGTCAGTGAGAATCAAGTCCGGTTCACGCTGGAAGTTCTTGCTGTTGCGGCCACCTTCATAACGGATGTCCATGTAGAACATCGCACGGGCCAGATCACCACGACGGTAATTCCAGACCTGATAACGCCCGTTGCCACCATCCGCCGCGCTGTAGAAATTGTCGTCGTCCGTGATGCCCGCATTGCCACCGACATTGTTGCCGGCGTTGAAGATCGTCAGATCGGCCGTGCAACTCGTGCACGTACCGAATGCACGGCTACCGCGGCGGGCGTTGTAGTCGGTATTCGACGCCATCAGCATGTGCGTGTCCGTGTACGGCGGATTCGGGAATCCGTCCAGGGTCAGCACGTCGTTGAATCCCTGGCTGTTCGGCCAGACATGTTCGCGGTTGTAGTTGACCGCACCACTGTCATGCTTGGGATAACTTTCGTTGCGATAGATGTCGAGGATGTTGTTCGGGTTCGACGGATCCTCGTCACCATCATTGATGATTTCGTAGACGTCATAGGTGCTTGGCACGCCCGGCGTGAACGAACCATCGCCGTCCGAGTAGACCACCGCATTATGATCATCGATCACACCATGCAGCGTAGAGCGCAAGGCGCGGCAGCTGCTGGTGTCGACCGTCTGGTAGTACTCGCTGGCCCCGGCGCCGGTTTCGAAATTGACGCGGATCTCGCCCACTACTGCGTCGGGCGCGCCGTCGACATCGATGATCTGAGGGCCATCGATGCTGAGCGTGCAATCGTCAGTCAACGGCAGATCACCGGTTGGATCCAGCTGATAGCTGGTCTGGGCCGTATTCGAGATCGTGAACGGCACCGTACCCATGATGGTCGTGCAGGTCAGCGTGAATGCCGCGGCAGGTGCCGTGACCGGTTCGGAGAACGTCACGGTCAGCGTGCTGCCGATCGGCACGTTCACCGCGTTGTTCGTCGGGGATGTCGAAACGACGGTGGGCACATTGTCGGGTGCCGTCTGGAACGACCATTGAACGTTTGCGCCCAGCGTGTTGACGGTGCCATCAAGGTCGGCGACGTTGGCACCGGTCACCGTGACCGTGCAGGTGCTGCCCGGATCCGGGTTGTCGGTCGGGTTGAGTGTCCACGTGGCTCCAGCGTTGCTGGACGTGATCGTGCCGGCACTAAGATTCAGGCTGCTGCAGACCAGACTGATCCACGGGTCGGTGACGGCAACCGGTTCGCTGAAGTTGACGACGATATTCGTCGTGACGCCGACGTTGGTGGCACCGGAAGCCGGTGTTGTCGTGCTGACCGTGGGCGGGTTGTCGACTGCCGCGCCGAAGGTCTGGTTGTTGTTGCATCCACCAGGCGTTGCCGTCGCGCTGGGGTTCCAGGTGAAGCCGGCATAAGTGCTGCTGGGTCCACCACCAAGCTGCAGCGACGTTCCCTCGACCGTGGTGCCTGCTTCCGCAACACCGATATCGACACTCTGCATGCCCATGGCGGGACCATTGGATGCAATGGCGACGCCCTCGTAGCTCAGGAACTGGACAACCGTCGTGCCGGTCACCAACGCAATGGCGTCGGCCGTGCCATTCTGCACGCCGTTCAATGCGTAAATGATGTGGGCAATACGAGCGCTGCCACCGCCTGCACAGTTGACCTGGGCGCCGGCTGGCAACACATCGGTGTCGTAGGTGACCGCTGCTGCCGGATTGGCGCCGTTGTAGAGCACCAACGAATATTGAGTGAGGTCCTCGCCACCGGTGGCAACGACCTCGATCATTTCATTCGTGTCGCCGGCGGTAGGCGTATCCGCATCGTCGTAGTGAATCTCGTTGATGAAGACATCTGCCCGCGCGGAAGCGGCGGCGAACAGAATGGACGCGGCCAGCGCCAGCTTTTGAACTGAGAAGAGTCGACGCGCCATATCAGATTCCAGGGTCAAGGACAGCCTGCCACTTTATCCCACGTGATGATTTTGTGCATGTGCAGTGCAGCATTCTGCGGGTTGGTGGGCACACGGGATTGCGGTTGGAACCAATTCCCTGTGTTGCCCCAAACCACCGTCATTCCCGCGGCAAGCGGGAATGACGCCATCTAGGGGCACGGGCCGCTGCGGTCAACCGCCACCCGCCACCCGCATCAACGATGGCACGCGCCCCAACTGGCCACACGCCGCCTGGGCGAGCAATCGTTTCAGCGGCGGGGTCGCATTGAGCCAACCGAGTCCACGCTGCAACAGCGACGGAAGTCCGGACTCATCACCACCGCGGAATCCGCGCTCGATCGCATCGACCAGCGCCGCCGTCCATTCGGCATCACTTTGTCGCCAGGCCTGGTAACGCTTCAAGGTGCCCTCGCCGCCCAAATCACGACCACGCTGTCGGGCAGCGTCGAGGACATCCACCAGTGCCGCGGCATCCTGCAA
>JBEIPT010000468.1:0-2809 GCA_040376895.1 Lysobacteraceae bacterium
CTGGTGCGCACGCGCCTTTGGGCGGAGCCGACGCTTGCCGGTGTCGAAGACATCCTGCTCACCGTGTTCGTCGCCGCAATGGCTTCACTGGCGCCGCGTCTTCTGTTCGGATTGAGCTGGGCCGTTTCGATGGCCTGGTTCTTCGGCGTGCTCGCTGCGGTGCATCTGGGACTGGCGGCTGTCCTCGCGGTCACGCTTCTGGCCACTTCTGCATGGTGCCTGGGCAAGTCGCTGCTGCCGGAAACCGAACTGCCCGAGTCGCTGAAGGTTGTGGTCGGCCTCGGCTTGTTGTTGGGTCTGCTGGGTTGGGTGGTGCCGTACGACATCCACTATCGCGGCACACATCTGATCCTGTTGCTGGTGCCCGTGTTCTGGCAACGAGTCGCACTCGTCGAAACCGCTCGAACCTGGTGGACCAACGCCCGCGAGCACATTGACACGGCAGACAAGGCAACCCGACTAAGCGCGTGGTTCGCTGTGCTGGTCATCGGGCTCCTGGCCTTGCCAGCGCTGCTGCCGTCGGCAATGCCCGATGATCTGGCTTATCACCTTGGACTCCCGTCGGAGTTCCTGCACCATGGTTATTACCGACTGGATGCTGCGACCACCATCTGGGCCAATGCACCGTGGGCGACCGACGTGGCGCAAGGGGTGATCGCGGTGTTGACGGGCAGCATCGAATCACGGGGCGCGCTGCACGTGCTCTGGTATCTGTTGGCCTTGGCATTGTTCTGGCGACTGCTGTCGCAACACGGCGTGGCGCTGCGCACACGCTGGCTCGTGACCGCGCTGTTCGCGTCGCAACCGCTGCATTGGCAATTGGCGTTCGGCATGCAAACCGAAATGCCCACGCAGGCCATGTTGCTCGCACTGATCCTGCTGATCGGCGACGTTCATCCGGACACGTCGATCCGACGACTGCTGGCCATCGCCAGTGTGGTTGGCTTGTTGCTGGCCACGAAGATCCTCAGTCTCGCCTATCTCGTGCCGCTGGCGCTCTGGTTCTTCTGGCGTTGGCGTAGCTGGCAAGTCCAGCGATTGCTCGCACCCGCAGCGTTGATGCTCGCCATCGCCGGCGCCAGCTACACATACTCGTATCTGGTCAGTGGCAATCCCCTGTTGCCACTTTTTAACCACTGGTTTCAGTCGCCGCTGTTCCACCCCGTCGCGTTCCGAGATGCCATGTACGGTGCCGGCCTCGACTGGCGACTGCCGTGGCGCCTCACCGTCGACAGCCATCAGTTCACCGAAGGATATGCCGGTGCCGGCGGATGGCAATGGCCGTTCGTGTTCGTGTTGTTGCCCTGGTTGCTGCTGCATCCGGTTGCCCGCAGATATGCCCTGATCGGGTTGGTCGGCACAGTCCTGATCTGGCTCAACATCAATCATCTTCGCTACAGCCTGCCGGCGATGCTGCCGCTCTTGCTGGCATTGGGCATCTGGCTGAAACCCGAGCAGCGGTGGGCACACTGGGCGCTGGTCGTGTTGTGTGTCGGTAACGTGCTGTATGCACAGAACAGCAACTACATGCTGCGCAACGGCTTTGTCGTCGAGTACCTGTTGAAGCCAAACGGACAGTCCCGGTTCCTGGAAGATCGCCGGCCAGAACGCGTGATCGTCGCGCGGTTGGTCGCGCAGCAAAAACCGTTCCTGCTGTTTCAGGAAGGCACCAACGCGCCACTGGCCGAACTTGGCGGTCGAGGCCTGAGCGGCAATTGGTCCGATCCCGAATCGCACGCGGCATTCAGCGCGGCGGTACCGAAAGGTTCCAAGGCAGTGCTGGAGTTTCTGCAGTCACGAGGGGTCAGTCACGTGCTGCTCGATGAGCGCACCGTGATCCCGGCATTCCACGAAGCACTGGACCAGATCGCCCAGGTCACCGACACGCTCGGATTCCTGCGGCTCTACGCCGTGCCCGACCGTATCGCGAGCCCAGACGAAGTCATCACCGACAATGGCTATACCTTCGCGTTCGACAAGCCAGATCCCGGCAAGCCGCATGTTCTGGAGTTCACGTTGACCGTCCAGTGCCACGGCGACAGCGAACACTTTCTGCTGCTGCGCGCGGCCATCGGCGATCGCCCGGAAGAGCTGATCGGCGACAAACGGTGCCGCGGCAAGGAGACGATCCATCTGCATCGATCCCTCCGCCTGAAAGGTCCGTTCCAGAACGCCACGGTGTCGCTCACCAGCAACCACGGCACTGCCGATGGCTGGACCCTCGAACACCGTGAGTTTTCGTGGCGACGCGACTTGATGGCCGAACGCGACTTTGCGCGGAAACTGCGAGGGCGTATCCCGTGACCCACTCAACCACCGACAGCCCACAGATTGCCGTGGTCATTCCCTGCTACCGAGTGGGTGAACACGTGCTCGACGTGATCCGCCGGATCGGCCCCGAAGTGGGCTGGATTCTTGCGGTGGACGACGCTTGCCCGATACACACGGGCGACCTCATCGAGCGCGAAAACAAGGACCCGCGCGTACAGGTCATCCGGCACCAGGTGAATGGGGGTGTCGGCGCCGCCACACTCACCGGCATGCGCGCCGCGCTGGCCACACCCGCTCGAGTATTCGTGAAGCTGGACGGCGATGGTCAAATGGATCCGGCGCTGATCCCGCGCCTGTGTGCGCCGGTTCTGGCCGAACGCGCCGATTTCAGCAAAGGTAATCGCTTTCACCGCCTGCGCGACGTGGCAGGCATGCCAACGGTTCGCCTGATCGGTAACGCGGCATTGTCGTTCCTGACCAAACTCTCCACCGGCTACTGGCAGGTGTTCGATCCCACGAACGGCTTCCTCGCGATCGA
>JBEIPT010000523.1:0-2402 GCA_040376895.1 Lysobacteraceae bacterium
CCAACGATCATCCTGGTCTTGCGTCTCTATCAGTCCGAAAGCCTGCCAGCGCTGTATGCAAGGGCCGACTTCTGGACGCGTCTATGGCACAGCGCCTGGGAGTCAGCGGCGATCTTCCTGCTGCCGATGGGCGCGATCCTCGCGACCAGCCTGATTGTCCAGATCGAGTATCGCAACAACGGTTGGAAGCAAGTTCGAACACTCCCCCTGGGCACGGCCACGATCTTCTTCTCCAAGCTCGCTATCGTGCTGTCGATGCTGGCGCAGGTCCTCGTCCTGTTCATGATCGGGATCTGGCTGACAGCGGCGATTCCCGCCTGGGTGGCGCCGGGGCTCCCGATGCCTTCCGCACCGCTGCCGGTCGCAGAATTTGTGCAGGACACCGCCGCGTACTTCGTCGGCTGCTTGCCGATCGTGGCGTTGCAATATGCGTTGAGCCTCCATCTCCGAAACTTTGTGGCTCCGCTGGGTATCGGATTTCTGCTCTGGGTTGGTTCTCTGGCTGCGCTGTCGTCCCGATGGGGAGTGTTCAGTCCCTACGCCTATACGATGATGGAGTACCTGGAGCACCAGCCCGATTCAAGGCTGCCGGCACCCATGTTCGACATCCACGGACTGGCCATGGGTTACGCAGCGATATTCATCGCAGTGGGTTTTGCGCTGTTCGCTTTTCGCAAACACAAAGGGTGACTGCGGCAACTTCAAGCGCGCACTGTCCCTGAATGGCTCCAACGATCGATCTCTTTCCGAGGCTTCCAATGTTGAAACATGTGTTGCTTGTCCTGGCAGTGATGTTCGCGTTCCAGTCTGCGCGCTCCGCCGAATTGCCTGAAGCCGCGATCTCGCCGGCGACCAAGGAAGTCCGGCTTCCTGACACGCCGGCCGGCCGCGCTTTTGCCGACTGGCTTGTTGCCTTCAACCGACAGAACCTTGAGATCTATCGCCAATACATGGAACGACGGTCTCCGGCGTTGGTGAAGTATGTCCAGAACGACTTCGACTTCGCGCTCGCCGTGGGCGGGTTCACGCCGATCCAGGTCGATGCTGGTGGGGACTACAGTCTGAGTGGGCTGCTGTCTGAACCCTATGCGGACTTTCCAACCCGATTTTTGATCCGACTCGACCCTCTGCCGCCGCACCACATTCTCGATCTCGATCTGAGCCCGGCGGATCGCCCCGTCGACATGCCACTGCCGGTCCTGGATGAAGCGGAGCTTATCCGCGCGCTTGAAGATCGACTTGATGCCCAGTCCGCCGACAGCAGATTCTCGGGTGTGGTTCTTCTGGCGCGAGGTGATCACATCCTGTTTCATCGCGCCTATGGATCTTCAAACCTGCTGAAGAGCCGGAAGAACACCCTGGACACGCGCTTCCGCATCGCATCGATGGGCAAAATGTTCACTGCGGTGTCGGTGATGCAACTGGCTGCTGCCGGAAAGCTCGATTTGCACGCGCCGCTGTTGGATGTGATTCCGGATTACCCAAATTCGGAGCTCGCGCGGAAGGTCACCCTGCATCAACTGCTCACGCATACGGGCGGCACGGGGGACATCTTCGTGCCGGAGATCGAGAGTCGGCGCGATCAGATCCAGTCGCACGCCGACTACATCAATCTGCTGGGTCACCGTGCACTGGAGTTCGAACCAGGTTCAGAGTGGCGCTACAGCAACTACGGCTTTGTCTTGCTGGGCCGTGCCATCGAACGCACCAGTGGCGAGGCGTATTTCGACTATATCCGCAGGAACGTGTTCGCCCCCGCAGACATGCGCCACAGCGGCTCGAACCCGATCGAGAAACCGATGTCGCCGGTAGCCAGTGGATACAGCCGCCGTCGGGATCGCGCGTCCTGGAAACCAGCACCCAGCGGAATGCCGGACGTCGCCAGTGCCGCAGGTGGCGATGTCTCCACAGCGATCGATCTTTTCAACTTCGCACGCGCATTGCAGACTGGAAAGCTTCTGGATGCAGCCGATTTCGAAACCATGACTCGGGGCAAGGTCGATGCCCCGTTCGGGCGCTACGCCTATGGCTTCAAGGACCAGAGTCGTCAAGGTATTCGTTACATCGGTCATGGTGGCGGTGCACCGGGCAGCAACTGCGAGTTGGATATCTATCCGGATAGCGGCTACATCGTGGTCGTACTCACGAATCAGGATCCGCCCTATGGCAATCGGGTCGCCGACTTCATCGGGAACCGACTTGCCGTATCAGGGCGGAGGCGTGATCAGGGTGACGGGGACGCTCCTTGATTGAATCCTTACGTTCGTCACCAGTCGGACCGGCGGAAGTGCTGGTGTCGCGTTACTTGCGGATCAAAGTGCCAATGTGGAGGGCGATCCAATTCGGTTGCGTGTCACCCAAGGTCAGCGCAGAACCGCTCCACTAAGGAGAGTCTGAATGAG
>JBEIPT010000070.1:0-12022 GCA_040376895.1 Lysobacteraceae bacterium
CTTGGCGGTAGCGATTTGGCTCGCGCAAGCCCCCACATACGCGTGCCATGATTTTGCCTTGTTCTTCGCGTACGCGAAGAACAAGGCAAAATCATGGCACGCGTATGTGGGGGCTTGCGCGAGCCAAATCGCTACCGCCAAGCTGTCCGCCAGTACTTTGGAGCCCGCTCATGGCCAGACAGATCGCCATCGTCGAAGACGAACCCGCCATCCGCGCGAATTACGCCGACGCGCTGCGCCGGCTCGGATTCGAGGTGCAGACCTATTCTTCGCGACCGGATGCACAAAGTGCGTTCGCCGGTCGGCTGCCCGACCTGGTGCTGATCGACATCGGCCTCGGTGATGAACCGGAGGGTGGCTTCGAGCTCTGCCGCACACTGCGCCAGAGCTCGCCAACATTGCCGATCATCTTCCTGACCGCCCGCGACTCCGACTTCGATGTGATCTCGGGTCTGCGCCTGGGTGCCGACGACTACCTCACGAAAGACGTGTCGTTGCCGCATCTCACTGCGCGCATCAATACCCTGTTCCGTCGAATCGATGCCCTGCGTCGCCCGCAAGGCGCCGAGGCCATGCTCACGCAAGGTGATCTGGGTATTGCCCCGGAACGCATGCGCGTGGCCTGGAAAGGCCAGGAAGTACCACTGACCGTCACCGAGTTCTGGATGGTGCACACCATGGCCCGCAATCCGGGTCACGTCAAAACCCGTGACCAGCTGATGCGCGATGCACAAGTTGTCGTGGACGACGCCACCATCACCTCTCACATCAAGCGTATCCGCAAAAAATTCATCGCCGTCGACGCCAATTTCGACGAGATCGACACCATTCACGGCGTGGGATATCGCTGGAAAACCTGACTGGGGCAAGCGCAAGGCAGCGCTTCTGGCACTGAGCGAAGCGAAGCCCAGCTTGCGTCTGGTTGATCATGCGGACACAAAAAACGCCGGGCATGCCCGGCGTTTTTTCATGCGGCCAAAAGCCCGATCAGGCTTTCGGCTTCGCCGGTGCGGCAGCCGGTGCAGCCTTCGGCTTGCGCTCGGCGACTTCCTTGGCAACCAGGAAATTGACTACGTCGAAAATTTTCTCCATACCACCGGCGGAAGCACCGGTAATGCGGTACTTGCCGCCGACGATCACGGTCGGCGTGCCGTCGACGCCGTATTTCGGCACCTGTTGCAGCGAACGGTTCATCTTCATTTCGACACCAAAACTCTTCATGGCATCGAGCACCTGCTGTTCGGTCTTGCCGTATGCCGTGTAGAACTTGGCGAGGTCTTCGTTCGAACGGAATGGACGGCGCTCTTCATGAACAGCCTTGAACATCGCTTCATGCGACTGTTTGCTGATGCCCAGCACTTCTGCAGCGTAGTAGGCGCGAGCAAAGGCTTCCCAAGTCGGATTGAACACCGCAGGCATGTAACCGAACTGCGCATCGGCCGGCATCGTCTTCTTCCAGTTCACGACGAACGGCTCAAAGTGGGCGCAGTGAATGCAGGCATAACTGAACACTTCAAGCACTTCGACCTTGTCGGCCGTAGCAGTGGCTTGTGCAGGATCGATCTTGAAGTAATGCGTACCCTCCTGGAACTTGGCCTGGGCAAACACGGACGTTGCGGCAAACAAACCGGCAAACAGGGCAATGGCACGAACAAGCATGTAAGTCTCCGACACAGGAAAAGGCGCCACAGGCGGCAGCGCTACTCAGATGCCCGGGCGCGGGAAAAGTTCCGCGCGTCCGGACTGGGATTCAGGGATTGGCAGTGACCGCCTTGGCGGCTTCCTGATGTTCACCGGGCGCAGCGGTGTGCAGTCCTTGCAGGTAGCTGGCAACGGCGAGGATTTCGTCATCCGACAACCGTGCGGCTACCTGCGCCATGATGGCGTAGTTGGGGTCCTTCAATTCCGGTGCACCCGGTTTCGTGGCCTTGAACAGGTTCAGCACGGTCACCGTGTAACCGGAATGTTGGCCACCCAGCGCGGGATAGGACGGGCCCGGCATGCCGCGACCGGCAGGACCATGGCACGCGCCACAGGCCGGGATTGCACGCTCCTTGATGCCACCGCGATAGATGGCCTGACCGATGTCGACGATCCGCTTGCCGTTGTGCGGTGACAGTTCGTTGTTCAGAACACTGTCGTCAGCCTTGCCGGTGGTCATCGTGGACTTCGCGAAAAAAGCGCCGATATCGCGCATGTCCTGCGCGCTGAGCGTCGATGCAAACGGCATCATGATCGGATTCGGCCGTGCGCCGAGCTTGAACAGCACCAACTGACGGCCGATGTAGCCCTCATGCTGGCCGGCGAGTTTCGGGTATAGCGGGTCACTCGAATTGCCGTCCAGACCGTGGCAGGCAGCGCACACGGCGGCTTTGCCTTCACCGGCAGCAGCATCACCCGGATTGGCGGCAGCGAGTTCGGCGAACGCGGCGGGGACAGCGGCCATCGGATCCACCGGCGCAGCAGGCGCTGCTTCGGCTGCGGGAGCCGCTTCCGCGGCAGCCGGGGCTTCGGCCGGAGCCTGTGCAAAGGCAAGGCTGGTCGCAAGCGACATCACGGAAAGAACGGCAAGGCCAAAACGCATGGTCGAGCTCCAGAATCCAGAAGAGAATAAGGGACCAGCCTGCGGGCCAGTCTAAGGCGGGGGAGTTTAGCAGGCTGGTGAAAAACGACATACCGGGTTGCGCCATCGGACACCCGTCCGTGAACGATTTCCGGCCCGCTCTGGCCGCCTGCCCTTGCCGCCCGGCCACTTTCCACCCACACTGGCGGGATGAACCAGAAAGAAATTGAACAATGGCTGCGTCAGGCCACGTTCCTGAAAAGTGTGCCCACGCCTACCGGCCTGCCAGCCGACTTCGGGGCGGAGATCGCCTTTGCCGGCAGGTCCAACGCCGGCAAATCCAGCGCGCTGAATACCATCAGTGGCGTTCACCAGCTTGCGCGCGTCTCCAAAACGCCCGGCCGCACGCAGCATCTGGTGGTGTTCAGCCTGACCGGTGAACGCCGGCTCGTCGACTTGCCCGGGTATGGTTATGCCAAGGTGCCGCCGGCCATGCGGGCAGCCTGGGGTGAAGCCATCACCCAGTATTTCGCCACGCGGCAATCCTTGCGTGCGCTGATCATCGCCATGGATATCCGCCATCCGCTGACGGGTTTTGACCTGATGATGCTCGATTTTGCCGCACATCGTTCGCTGCCCGTGCGAATCCTGCTGACCAAGGCCGACAAGCTTGGCCGTGGTGCTGCCGGCAATACGCTCCAGGGTGTGCGCAAGGAGCTCTCGGGGGTTGCCGATCGCGTCACCGTGCAATTGTTCTCGGCGACCGCACCGACCGGTGTGGATGAAGCTCGCGCCTACGTGGCAGACGCTCTTCGCTGATCCGATCCCGACTCAGCGAAACCGGAACTCGAACGCCACGGCGTTCTTGCCCGGGTCCAGCACCTCGAAGTTCATCGTGCTGCTGGCGCGGGTCGGCATGCCCCGACCAATCACGGCCAGGCTGTCGACGTAATCCTGAGGCTGGAACCGGCGCATCGCGATCCGGCGATCCTCAAGGTCGGACATGACGATCTCGACGATCGGGAACGGTTGCGTGAATTCCGCCTTGTTCAGCACCGTGGCGCTGATCATCAACGCACCGGGCACACTGGGGTGTGGCCTCACATCACGGGCAACCAACGCCAACTGGCCGACATCGCGGCGCGGCGGAAGCAGACAGTCGACCCGCGCACACAGTGCATCCAACCAAGGCCGCACCGTTGGATCCTGGAACAATTCCTGCCGATAGGCGAATCCCACCTGCCCGAGACCCAGCACCAGCAAGGCCGTACTACCGACATGCCAAAGCCAATTGGTGCGCCGGGCACTGGCTGGCCGCGAACTGGCGAACGTCGGCGGCGCCTGGGATCGCTCGCGGTTGTCGGCAAACAGGTCGCGCTGACCAACCCGTGTGCGAGTCAACGGCACTTCCAGTGTCGGCAGAGCCCCGCCATGGTGTTGCTGCAACAAGGCACCTGGATCCGCCGGAAGCTGGTCGGCCAATGCATGCAACATGTCGAACTCGACGCGGCATACGCCGCAACGCGCCCGTGCCCGCGCCTGCGCCACGGTTACGGCGCCAACGCGGAAAATCGTCAGGCACTCAGGACACTGCGTGTACATGACGGCGGCGTGCGGTGATTCGTACCCAATCGTCCTGGGCTTCAACGTCAAACGCTTCGAAATCCGGCGTGTAGGCAGCGACCACTTCGTCAGCCTGCTCACGCAGGATGCCCGACAACACAACCGTGCCGCCGGGCTGACAGGCATCCCGAATGTGTCCGTGCAGGTCAATCAGACTCTTGGCCAGAATATTGGCGAGCACCACCGGGTAGTCGGCACGCGGCGCATCCTCGGGTAGGTAAACCTTCAGGCACGCGGCCACATCGTTGCGCTCGGCATTGTCGACCGAGGCGATCAGGGCTTGTGGATCATTGTCGATGCCGATGGCCTCGAGCGCCCCAAGCTTGAGTGCGGCAATGGCCAGGATGCCCGAGCCGCATCCAAAATCCAGCACACGCTGGCCGGCGATGTTCGCCGAGTCCAGCCACGCCAGACACAGTGCCGTAGTGGCGTGTGTGCCGGAGCCGAATGCCAGCCCCGGATCCAGTCGCACGATGACCGTGTCGGCATCTGCCGTCGGTTCGATGTTCGATGGGTAGATCCACAAACGTCGACCGAACTGCATCGGCTTGAACTGATCCATCCACGCGCGAGTCCACTCCTGATCGGCCACCTCGGAAAAACTCACACGTGCCGGCGTGAGCCACGGGATCATGATCTGCAGCGCACTGAACAATCCGCGCTGATCGACCCCCTCCTCGAACAGGGCGCGAACGGTAGTGGTCGGCCACACCGGCGTCTCACCCGGACCCGGCTCGAGGATCGGGTGATCTTCAGCGTCGAGCAGCGTGACGCTCACAGCACCCAGGTCGTCCAAAGCCTGCTCGACCCGGGACAGACCGTCGCTGCGCACGTCAAAGCTGATTTCAATCCAGTTCATGGGTCAAATTCGTCACAAGCCAATCGGCTTGTCCTTGCGCTCGGCAATCCGTTTTTCAAGATAGTGGATGTTCTGCGAACCGGACTGGAATCCGGGATCGGCCATGATGCGACTCTGCAGCGGCAGGTTCGTCTTGATGCCATCGACCACCATCTCGGCCAGGGCCACGCGCATGCGCGCAATCGCCTGGGCGCGGTCGGCACCGTGCACGATCAATTTGCCGATCATCGAATCGTAGTTCGGCGGAATGCGATAACCATCGTAAATGTGGGTATCGATACGCACACCCGGGCCACCCGGAGCGTGGAACCGCTTGATCAGACCCGGGCTCGGCATGAAGGTATCCGGATCTTCGGCGTTCACGCGGCACTCCATGGAATGCCCGGTGAACCGGATGTCACTCTGCTTCAATCGCAGCGGTTCACCCGACGCGATCAGCAGTTGTTCGCGGACCAGGTCGATGCCGGTGATCAATTCGGTGACCGGATGCTCCACCTGGATTCGCGTGTTCATTTCGATGAAATAGAACTCGCCATCCTGGAACAGGAATTCGAACGTGCCGGCGCCGCGATAGCCGATGCGCAGACACGCTTCGACGCAGATCTGGCCGATCTTCGCGCGCATCTCCGGCGTGATGCCGGGTGCGGGCGCTTCTTCGACGACCTTCTGGTGCCGGCGCTGCATCGAACAATCGCGCTCACCCAGATGGATGGCATTGCCCTGGCCGTCGGCAAGAACCTGAATCTCGATATGTCGAGGGTTCTCGAGGAACTTCTCCATGTAGACCATATCGTTGTTGAACGCGGCCTTGGCTTCGGCCCGGGTCGTCGTGATCGCGTTGTGCAGGGCCAGTTCGGTGTGCACGACGCGCATGCCGCGACCACCGCCGCCACCTGCTGCCTTGACGATGACGGGATAACTGATTTCGCGTGCAATTCGCGCGTTGTCTTCGGCGTTGTCGCCCAAAGGTCCCCCCGAGCCGGGCACACAAGGCACACCGGCGGCCTTCATCGCCTTGATGGCTTCGACCTTGTCGCCCATCAGACGAATCACGTCGGCCGTTGGTCCGATGAACACGAATCCAGAGCTCTCCACGCGTTCGGCGAAGTCCGCGTTTTCACTGAGGAAACCGTAACCCGGATGGATGGCCTCGGCATCGGTGACCTCGGCGGCCGCAATGATCCGCGGGACGTTGAGGTAACTCTCCGACGCTGCCGCAGGCCCGATGCAGACCGACTCGTCGGCCATGCCGACGTGCTTGAGGTTGCGGTCGACGGTGGAGTGCACCGCAACCGTCTTGATGCCCAGGGCATGGCAGGCGCGCAGGATGCGCAGCGCAATTTCGCCCCGGTTGGCGATGACTACTTTGTCAAGCATGTTCAGTCCTTCTTGCGATACCAGAGTCGAACGACCTGCTGGCGCTTGGCACCCACTTCGAAAAGACCCAAATCCAGTTGGGTCGAATCATCAAAGCGGGTGGCATCGGTATTCACCGGCAGCAGCAAGGTTTCGATGTTGACTACATCCAGATCCTGTTCGTGAATGAACGCGTTGACCCGCGCCAGCATGTCGGCCACCGATTCATATCGGCGCGACATCGCCAACATGGGAGTCCGATCGGCCGGCACAAAATCACGGACAGCGATCATGGTCAGCTGATCACGAACAGGGGTTCGTCGAATTCAACCGGATGCCCACTGGAACTCAGCACGGCACTGATCGTGCCGGAAACATCCGCCTCGATCTGGTTGAACATCTTCATCGCTTCGATGATGGCGAGGACGTCCCCGGCCTTGACCTGTTGGCCGACCTTCACGAACGGCGGAGCCTCCGGCGTTGGCGACGCGTAGAACGTGCCGACCATCGGCGCACGAACGACATGCCCGTCCGGCAGCTCGCGGCCACCAGCATGATGATGCGACTCCGCCGGCGGCGCATGGTGCGCGGCCACGCTGGGGCGCTGCTCCACATGCACATGCGTGACCGGTGCCGGCGCGTGTGCCGGGTGCATCATCTGCACAGCCTTGCTGGCACGTGACAAGCGGATCGTTTCCTCGCCTTCCTTGATTTCGATCTCGGTCAGATCGGATTCTTCAAGAAGGTCGATCAATTTCTTGATTTTGCGTAGATCCACTGCGTTCTCCTTGCTTTGTAGTCACCACCGGCACGCACAAACGAGCCGATGACTGGAAAAATCAAACCGTTTCAGCTGCCACGACTGGTCGCCGCAGCGGACAGGTGGCGGATGCCCGCCAACATCGCCCATTCATAACCGGCAGCCCCGAATCCGGAGATCACGCCGAGCGCCAGGTCCGAAAACAGCGAATGGTGCCGGAACATCTCGCGCGCCTTCGGATTCGACAAATGCACTTCGATGAACGGCACCGCGGCGGCGGCCACTGCATCACGCAGCGCGACACTTTGATGCGTGAAGGCAGCGGGATTGAGCACGATCAACGCGGTTCCGTCGTCCCGGGCAGCTTGAACGCGCTCGATCAACGCCAGTTCGTCGTTGCTCTGCAGATGTTCCAACCCATGGCCGGACTCTTCCGCGATCTGCGTGCAACACGCCACGATCTCCGCCAAACCGGTTTTTCCGTACACCCCGGGCTCGCGTGTGCCGAGCAGGTTCAGGTTCGGTCCGTTGAGCAGCAGGATGCTGGCCACGTTGGCTCCATCGAAGGGCCATGTAGTGTGCGTGTGAAATCGTAACTTGTCCAGAAGTTCGCCGAACTTGCCGGCAATTTGCGAACAAGCGTTTGAAGCGGGCCATACGGGCGTATGGTGCATGACCGGATCCCGGACAGCGGCGACTGCGGTACATTCGAAGCCAATCCGGACAAGGCTTCAGGGCGGTTCCTGAACCATACACGGTGACCGCCCACGCCAACGGATGAACCCATGCGCCCACTGATTTACGCCGTCGTTCTGTCCTTGCTCTGGTATCCCGCGATCTCGCCGGCACAGAAGGATGTCCGGTCGAGCCCGGCCAAACAGGCCGGCGAGTCGCTGGCGCAACTCATCATCGACCAGGACAGTGAAGGCCTGACCGATCGGATCGACATGAAAGTCCTGCTGGACCGCGTCATGCGCGGCATGGATTTGGGCGAAAAGGATCGCCAGGACCTCGCCGCAGGGTTCCGATCATCCAGGACCAGACTTGCAGACAGCCTCATCAAAAGCATCGCGGCACAGCACGCCGTCGTGACACTCGTCCGTTCGCGCGCCACGCCCAACGGTTCCGTGCAGATCATCCGCCTCAATTACCACGACGAAGCGGGGCAACCAGCCGGGTTTGAATACCTGGAATTCGACCTTGGGTCAGACGACCGGATCGTCGACTGGTACGGCCATGCCCAAGGCAGCCGTGTCAGCGACAACATGCGCCTGTTGATGTCCAGCATGCTGGACACTTCGTCGTTGTTGCCGACGGTTTTTGGCCGTGCGGACGTGGACGAAGAGGCGATGGCTGCCATCAGGGCCTACTCCGCAGCGATGAACAAAGGAGACTTTCAGAACGTTTACGCCGCTCTGGCACGGATGCCCGAGGAGTTCCGCGGCACCCGGCAATGGGCAACCTTGCAGGCAGGCGCAGCGGCATCGCTCGGCGACGCCAAGTATCGCGCCGCTCTGGATCACCTGGCCCAGGCCCATGGTGACGACCCGGCTGCCCAGTTCATGCTGATCGACCATTTTTTCTTCCGGAAGGACTTCGCCAGGATGATCGAATCCATCCAGACCTTCGAAAAGCGGGTGGTGTCCGATGGCGTCACGAACATGCTCGAGTGCAGTGGACTGCTGCTGAGTGATCAGATCGCCGAAGCGGAACGCGTTTGCCTCGAGGGCACCCGAATCGAACCGGAGTTCGTCGGTGGCTGGTGGGCGCTGGTCGATGTCCAGTCGAAATCCCGGGATGCCGACAAGGTACTCGGCACGCTGGAAGCCATCGAGCGCCGATTCGACCTGTCGATGAACCCGGATCTGCTGATTGAGCAGCCTGGATACGAATGGCTGGAAAACGCGGATGGATTTGACGATTGGGCCGACGCGCGACGCTGAGTTGCCGGGTCATGCGATCATGTGCGCATGAAACCATTCTCTGAACTCCCTTTGAGCCCAGCCCTGATCGAAGGGCTGGCGTCGATCGACCACATAACCATGACGCCGGTGCAGGACGCTGCCCTGCCGGCCGTATTGGCTGGCCGTGACGTGATCGCCCAGGCGCAGACCGGCAGCGGCAAGACCGCCGTGTTCGCGCTGGGCCTGCTGCACAAACTCGACGTACTGCAGGTCCGGCTGCAAGGTTTGGTGCTATGCCCGACCCGCGAACTGGCCGATCAGGTCAGCAAAGAGATCCGCCGGATTGCGCGTCCTTTGCCGAACGTGAAGGTACTCACCCTGTGTGGCGGCGTGCCGCTGCGGCCGCATCTGGCGTCGCTGGCGCACGAACCACACATTGTCGTCGGGACACCCGGCCGAATTCTGGAACTGATCCAGAAAGACGCGCTGCCGATGGCGGCCCTGAAGGTACTGGTCCTCGACGAGGCCGATCGGATGCTCGACATGGGCTTCTTCGACGACATCGAAAAAGTCGCGCAACAGGCACCGAAGTCGCGGCAGACCTTGCTGTTCTCGGCGACTTATCCCGATGAAGTGCGGACCCTCGCGCAGCGATTCCTGCGCAACCCGGAAACGGTTACCGTCGAGCAGGCGGCAGAAGGCTCCGACATCAGCCAGTTGTTCTTCGAAGTCGCCGGCCCCGAGCGCAAGCCGGCCGCGCTGGTGGAAGTGCTGCTTGCGCGCCGTCCGGAGTCGGTGGCGATCTTCTGCAACACACGTGCCGATACCAAGGCCGTGGCCGAACATCTCGATCATGCCGGGTTCTCGGTTCTGGCCCTGCACGGCGATCTCGAACAACGCGAGCGCGATGAAATGCTGCTGCGGTTCGCGAACCGATCCTGTTCGATCCTCGTCGCCACCGACGTCGCTGCACGCGGGCTCGACATCAAGGGTTTGCCGATGGTCATCAACTTCGACCTCGCGAGTGATGCCGATACCCATCTCCACCGGATTGGCCGCACCGGCCGTGCTGGCGAGAAAGGGGTGGCGCTGAGTCTTTTCTCGGCGCGCGACATGGGTCGCGTACTGGCGATCGAAGAACAGCTCGGACAAACGATCAAACGAGCGGAAGTGCCGCGCGCAGAGGCGCGATCCAAACCGTGGGCAAGCCCCTACGTCACGCTGGCGATCGATGCCGGCCGAACCGACAAACTGCGTCCGGGCGATCTGCTCGGCGCACTGACGGGTGACGCCGGCTTGCCCGCCGATGCGGTCGGCAAGATCGACGTCTTTCCGACCCGCAGTTACGTGGCGATCGCCCGCGGCCACGCCGAACAGGCCTTCACGCGATTGGGCAAAGGCAAGATCAAGGGACGCACGTTCCGGGTTCGAAAGATCGGGCACTGACGGTCAGGCAGAATCCCGTTTCCGGGCTGTTCGATGTGCACAATCCGGCCAGTTGCGTCAGCAACGACTCAGGCAGATCGGTTCAACATGGGCCATCCATCGAGGCTGCCATGACGCTACGAATCCAATTGCCATTCATGTTCCGTTCTTGTCTGTTGCTGACGTCCTGCCTGTTGTCTGCTTGCGCCACCACGGGCGTCGACGAGCGGGTGTCACTCGCTTCCCTGGGCACGGACGCGCAAGCCACACAGCTGATCGTGCTCGTGGCGGAACCTGCGGTCACGGTCCTGCCGGCGGTCGATGACCCCGGCTCGGATTCGGATGACGAGGAATCGGAAGGACCGGGCTTGATCGCCGGGCTGTTGTTCGATTCTCTAGGCGAACGGTCGCGATCGCGCTCACTTCAGCCCATCGCACCGCACATTGACGCGATGGGATGGGCACAGGAACTGTCGGACCGTTTGCGCGAACAAGGCCTTCACCAGGTGCTGGCTCCGGATGCCAGCGTCCGCGTCGAGTCCAATCCGATCTCGGCGATCCGAGCCATGGGCGATGGCCGAAGCAGCTTGCTGGTCACGCTACGGATGGGGTTCGACAATCGACTGCAGGGCTTCTTCGTCGAGTCCGAGGTTGCCCTGAATCATCCGGAACGGTCAGCGATCCGCGCCCGATACGTTTCCGAATTCGTGAATCCGGAACGATACGGCCGCTGGAAACCCATCAATCGAAAGGCGCCCAACATCGACTACTGGACACGAAACCAGGGCGAAGCGCTGCATGCCGCACTGGCCCTGGCGCAATCGGAACTGCTCACCAATCTTGGCCAGGATTTTCGTGAGCCTGCGCCACTTGGCGCGCGCACGCTGTGGCTGCAGTCGGTCGCTGCCACATCAACCAACCGGATTGGGGCCCGGGAACTGGAGCGTCGTGGCAACCGCGTGTTCGTGGCAACCACCGAGGGACGCCACTGGCTTGACTCCGTTCAAGTCGACTCGCCGGAATAGGTCGATTCAAATACAACGCGACATCGTGACTACACCATGTCGCGCTGTCTTCACTGCTCTTGTTTCGTGCCGAACAGCGCTTCCCACAACGCGGCAACCGGCGTTTCCCAATCGTCGTTGGCCGTTTCCACGACAGGCGTATCGACAGAATTGAGATCCTCCGGCCCGATGGGCAGCGGCGGTTCAGTGGTACTGGTGCCCTGATCGCCGGCATGGGCAAACGACGTGGCGACCAACAGCGCCAAGGCCAGAATCCAGGATTTGTTGTGGTTCATGTTCGTTTGCTCCGGTGTGCCATCTGATGATGGTCGTGTGTATGAAAGTCGAGGGGCGCGACGATCCTTGTCTTCACCCCTCAAGAATCCACACGGAAACAAGCACGCCAATCGATCAGCATGATGCGCCCGCCGGGTACTTCTCCCGCAAGTGGCAAGCGGGACACGGAATAGGGATCACGGCACCGGCATTTCAATCGGCGCCACGGCCGCGTCCAGGTCGAATTTCATA
>JBEIPT010000324.1:0-4479 GCA_040376895.1 Lysobacteraceae bacterium
CAAAATGACAGATCGGGAAACCTTGTGCTTCGTAATGCGAAGCGCAAGCTGCTAGACCAGTTTCCAGCGCCAGCGCCAGTAAAAGCCCAGCACGACACTTGGCACCAGGAACCAGAACAGCCAGTGACGGATCCAGCCTGGGCCAAAACCAACCAGTTGGCGATCGGGATGTTTGACACTCAGGGAGGTCATGCCGGCACTGTCGGGCAGGTATCCGCCCGGATTGCCGATCAGCAGGTTCCACCACAGGCGCTGGTGCAGGATATTGCTGGCACCTTTGCCCAGATCGTGCGTGACTTCAACATCGTCGAACTGAACTCGCGCCCCGAATCCTGGCTCCCATGGCAACTCGACGCAGGCGGTGGGCATCACTTTGTCATTCAGGCGGATCCGTGTGGCCGCGGTTTCGGGTTGGACACACCAGGTCCGCGGTGTTTCGACATCGGGCAGTGAATGGCTGTAGCGACTGGACACGGCGCTCATGCCGAACAGCAGCGGCACCATGCCCAGTACTGACGGAACAAACACACGCGCCAGAATGGCCATCTGCAATCCGATGGAGCGGCGGGCACGACGCAGCAGTTCGTTGAATTCGATGTTCGGATCATGCAGGCCACGGTCGCCGCGACGGGCCAGGCGCTTCAGCGCACGCAGGTGTTTCTGTCCGGAACTGATGCGATACAACCACATGCCAAACCACGTCAGCAGCGCTGCCACCACCACGACACGGGCGACCGGTGGCAAGAACTTCGCCAGCGCGTCGTCGAGCGGCAGCAGAATCGGGTTGGCGATGTCGAACAGACCCAGGCTCATGGTGATCGGTCTCTGGCTTCCGACATGATCAGTGCACCGACGGCGCCGATGCCGTCCACCGGTTGGGTCAGCGGAAATGACGTCAGCAGTACACCCGGCACAAGCTCCGGTGCCACGCAATGGTCACCGCTCCATTTCTGCAGGTTGTCCTCGACCAACACGGCGGGGACACCCCCGAGCGATGTTTGCCACGACGCCCGGTAGCCGCGGTTGAAACCGACCACCAGATCGGGAGCATCGCCATCGTGCTCACCCTGATACACATCCGAAGCCAGGCTCGCACGGAGCACGACCTGTTGCTGCTTTTCGGTGTCCTGCCAGGTGACGATACGTTCGGCGATTTCGGTCAGCAGCGCTTTCTTGTCATCCGTGCTCACGATGCCGTGGGCCTCGCGTCCGGCCTGATTCACGTAGATGCCGTTCAAGCCCATCGCGTAAGCGCGGGTTTGGGTCCAGTCCACATCGGCAAACAGCGGTCCGGATTCGCGTGCACCCGGCTTCAAGACCAGATAACCCTGTTCGAGCAGCCAGCGATTGACCTGCGCACTGCGGCGGTAATCACTGAAGCCGTGGTCACTGAGCAGGATCAGGCGGTCTTCCGGAGCCAGCGCAGCACGTGTCTCACCGACGATCCGATCGGCCTCGGCATAGATCCAGTCGATCGCCGAGCGCGCCAACTCGCTGGACTCCGCATGCAGCGGGTGTCCGGTGTCGCGGCCGCGCCAGAACATGTGGCTCACGCGGTCGGGCTGCACGAAGGTCTTGATGATGATGTCGCTGTCGTTCGCAGCCAGTCGATGTTTGAGCATGGCCTCACCTTCGGCGAGGGTGGTCTTGACGCTGTCGAGCCACGCCGCTTCGTCGAGGTGGTCCTGGTTCATCGACCAGGTTTCTTCCGGCATGCCCAGTGTGTGGAACACACCGATCGTTTCGGCAAGATGCTGGGCATCATGTGCTGGCGCGCTGATCGGCAGGGCGGGTGAGCGTGGGTCGACATGGATCGGCGTCAGATACAAGCGCATCCGCGGGAAACCGGACACGAGGCGCGCACGCACCATGCCGTCGACCGAGCCCAAACCCAGAAAACGGAATCGCACGGTCAGCCAGTCCGACCACTGTTCCGGTTTCAGCGCGACGGTCTGGCCATCCAGCGTCAGCCGGATGCCATCGTCATCAGGTTGAATCTGCACCGGCACGGTCATGGGCTTGCCGCTGCTTGGGCTGTTCGGGCCTTCGAACTCGGTCCGGACGCTGCCATCCGGGTCGGTTCGCACCATCAGGACCCGTCCGCCCGATTCCGCTGCGGCAATCCGGTGATTCGCGATCAAGGTGTAGGTGCCTTGCGTACCCAGCAGATCGGGCACGCCCATGCCGGCGAGCATGTGCGTGATCGGGTCGACCGGATAGGTGACCGGGACCCGCATGGCGGCGACACGCAGGCCTTCATGTTCGGCCTTCATCCAGAACGGCTCACCTTGGCGACGATTGACGAGTGCGCCGTCGCTGGTCGGAATGTCCATGCCCAACAGCGAAACGGTTTCGGGGGGCAATTGTTCTGCGATCGAAAAATCGATGCTGTAGTCGGTGGTGTCCCGATGCAGGAAATCGAAGATGCCGTGCCCGCCGGGGTTGAGTCCGGTGGCGAACGTCGACCACGCCACCGGCGATTGCGGTGGTTCGGTTGTAGCGAGCGACTGGAACGAGCCTTCTGCCGCCAGAGCCGCGAAGTGCGGCAGGCGGCCGGCGTCGATCCCTTCGCGCAGCAAAACCGGATCGAGTCCGTCGAACCCCAGCACGACGACACGGTGCGAGGAGCCGCGGGGTTGGGGTGCAGGATCGTGTCCGGAAACCCACCACCACAGCAGCAGGCCCAGCACGATCAGCGCGGCAACGAGCTTCTTCATTCGCCGGCGGTCGGCTTGCCGGCTGCTGCTTCGGCACGCGCCTTGCGGCGCTTCAGCCAGACCCGCAGCGGCCACATCAGGATCGCCGACAGCACGACGAACACGCCGATCACAAGCGACCACAATGCGGCAATGAAGCTGACGCCGGAGCCGGGGCCGTTGTAGCCTGCGGCCGTCCCGGACAACACCAGCAACATACCGACAATAATGAAACGTTTCATGGGGTGGTCCAAGCCATCGATCCGACGATCAGGAACGGCAAGTATAGCGAGCCTCGTGCTGCCGTTAGGCGTGACGGACCGGTTGGAGCCGAGCCGCCATGACTGATCCTTGGCGCGTCCCAATGCCTGACCGATTCGGCGCGTTCTGGCAGCGCCACGCGCCATCGTTGGGCCCGTGGCTTGCCGATCTCGAAACCCGGATGGTGTCGGCGACCAGCGACTTGCCGCCAGTGCGATCGCCGGTCTTCATCTGCGGCATGGCGCGCAGCGGATCGACGATCCTGCTCGAAAGCCTGGCTCGTTTGCCCGGGTTCACCAGCCATCGTTATGCCGACTTTCCGCTGTTGTGGACGCCGTACTGGTGGAATCGACTTCGATCGCAATTGCCCAGCGGCGCGGCTGAGCCTGTCGAGCGGGCGCATCGTGACCGGATCCGTGTGACACGGGAAAGTCCCGAAGCCTTCGAGGAGCCGATCTGGGCGCATTTTTTCCCGCCCGAGAGCGGTGGGCATGATGTCCTGGATGCGGACACCTTCGCACCACGGTTCGAGTCGTTGTTTCGGGACCACATCGCCAAGCTGCTGATGGCGCGTCGGGCCGATCGGTACGTCTCCAAGGGCAACTACAACACGTTGCGCATGGGCTATCTGGCCAGGTTGTTTCCGGATGCCCGGTTCGTCGTGCCGATCCGTGCGCCGGCGGCTCACCTGGCATCCCTGATGCGGCAGGATGCGCTCTATCAGTCTGCGCCAGCCGCCACACTTCGGCAGATTGCTGCCCGTGGCCACCATGAATTCGGTCCGCAGAAACGGGCTTTGCGCTTTCCCGGGCAGGCGCCCGACCCGGCGCCTCCGGGTTTGGCGTCGGCGGCGTGGTGGTTGCGGCAGTGGCTCGGGCTCTATCGCCACGCAGCCGAGTTGGCGGCGCGTCCGGATCTGGCAGGGCGTGTGCTGATGGTTCCCTACGAGGCGATGGGTGAGCAACCTTTGGTCGGTTTTGCTCGGCTGTTCCGGTTTCTAGGGGTGTCCGAGTCGAAGACGGTTGAAGCGTTGCAAGTGCAGGTCGGCAAGGGATTCCAAGTGTCCGACCAGCCGCCCTTGGCCGATGATGCCCTGACCGATTCAGGTGAGGTTCAAGCGGCCGAGGAGTTGTTCAGGAATTGTCTTGTTTCGTGGAATCGGTCACACTCCGAGGTATCCCCGAAGGAGCCCTAGACGATGAATCGCAAGCTTTTGGTCCTGTTGTGCACGGTTTTTCTGTCTGGTCAGGTCGCTGCGGACATCACGTCGGTCGCTCGCGACGGGCATCGCCTGAAGGTCGGCGACAAGCAGCAGCGCAGCCACGAAAAGGCCGACCCGCGCTCGCCGAATGCAACGGGTGCGCAGGCGCTGGCTGATCTTTCGGGTCTGGAATACTTCATCAATACCGACATCACGTTTGCGACCAGCAGTTCTGCATCCGGTGCGGCGTCCGAAGCTTCGTATCAGGTTGCGGTCAGCGCCACGACGGCGATGAACGGCGTCACGTCCAGCACGCTCAAC
>JBEIPT010000341.1:0-4215 GCA_040376895.1 Lysobacteraceae bacterium
CCGGAAGTGATGGAGTCGTGGTTGGAAGACCAGCATGCCCAACGCGCTGCCACATTGCAAGGTCAGGCGCACGGGAACTACCGGCTGCTGCAGTCGATTGGCCAGGGTGGCATGGGAAAGGTGTACCTGGCCGAGCGCATCGATGGCGTGTTCCAGCAGAGAATCGCCATCAAGCTATTGCAGGCCGAAGCCTCTGGAAACGACGAACTGATCAAACGCTTTCGGACCGAGCGCGAAATTCTCGCCGCCCTGAAGCACCCCAACATCGCCCAGTTGGTCGACGGTGGTATCTGGGCCGATGGTTCGCCTTACCTGGCGATGGAGTACGTTGAGGGCGAACGCATCGACTACTGGTGCGAACAGCGCAACTGCACCCTGCAGCTGCGCCTGCAACTGATGATCGATGTCTGTTCTGCGGTCCAGGCGGCCCACGCCGCACTGATCGTGCACCGCGATCTGAAGCCGGCCAACATCATGGTCGATGCCCATGGTCTGGTGAAGTTGCTGGACTTCGGCATCGCCAAGGTGCTCAGCGACAACGCCTTTCGAAACACCGTGGTGTTGACGCGCGACAACGCCGGCCTGATGACATTGCGATATGCCAGCCCGGAGCAAGTGAATGCACAATCGGTGACGACGTCGACCGACATCTATTCACTCGGCGTGGTGCTCTACGAACTGGTGACGGGCAGTTCGCCCTATGGCGGAGCCATCGAATCCGGCGCAAGCCTCATCAAGGCCATTTGCGACACCGAGCCGACACCGCCAAGTCGACAGTTCGCCTCGATATCTGGCCACGACAAGGCGTTGCGCCACCACCAGCAGCGCGAGCGAATCAGCGCCGACCTCGACGCCATCGTAATGAAAGCATTGCGCAAGAATCCGGGCGAACGATACTCCTCGGTCGATGCGATGCGCGAAGACCTCTTGCGTTTGCTCTCTGGCCGACCCGTGCTCGCTCGGCAAGGCAACGTTTGGTATCACGCACGAAAGTTCGTTCGCCGCAATGCGCTGCTCGTGGCGACCACGACGGCGATCCTGCTTGGCACCGCGTTTGCGGCCATCAATCTGAAACTGCAACGCGACACGGTGATCCGCGAACGCGACAAGTCGCAGCAAGTGACGGGTTTCCTGCTTCGACTGTTCGAACAGGCCGATCCGGCGGTGAATCGTGGCCGGGTTCCAGACGCGGTGACCATGGCCAGGAATGGCTTGCGCGACATCTCCGCCAACATCGAACTGAAGCCTGAAGTGAAGGCCGAAATGCTGGCCACGCTCAGCACCGTACTGGTTGGCCTGGGCGAGTACGCCGAGGCGCTGACCGCCGCTCAGCAGGCTCAACAGCAGACCGGGCAATTGTCGCCTCTCGAACCGGTCCTGGCGAGCAGAATCGACATCGCACTCGCCCTTGCGAACATCGAAAACGGCCAAGTCGATTCCGCCCGGAATGGGTTGCGGTCGGCGTTGTCATCCCTCGAACTGCTTCCGCCAAACGATGAAGTCGCGGTGTTGAAGGCCCGTACCCGAAGCCTGCTGTTCCGCAGCGATTCCGAGCAGGAGCGGTATGCCGAAGCCCTGAACCACGCGACGACGGCGGTCAATGAATTGCTTGCACACCTGCAGTACGGATCACTGCAAGTCGCCATCGCGCAACTCAGAAGCGACGAGCTCCATCGGACATTGGGGGTCGCCTTGCAGGATCAGTGTGCGGCGATGGTGGCAAATCAGATGATCCAGTCTGCCGAGACATTCTGTGCGGACGTGATGCGTTACCGCGAAAAGACGCTGCCGCCGAACGATCCAGCGTTGGTGGCAACGATTGCCCAAATGGCGCTGGTTTATGAGTCCATCGGCAATTTCGACAGGATGGTGGACATGACGCGCCAGGCGCTGGCAGTCACACAAGCCGCATATGGAGATGACCACCCCAATACCGGCATGCGTCATATCAATCTTGGCGTGGACCTGAGGGCGGCGGGCGATCTGCAGAATGCCATGCTCGAGTACGAGCGCGGCATCGATATTCTGACCAGAACGCGGGGCGAATCGCATCCGCACACCCTGATGGCGTCCAACAACCTGGCCAACCTGCATTATTCGATGCAGGACTTCGATACCGCTTTGACCATGCATCGGGCAGTGTATGCCAGGCGCCTCGAAGTCTTGCCGAGTGGTGAATCCGATCACGAGCAGTCGCTGTACAACATCGCCAAATGCTGGTGGAAACTGCACCAACCCGATGAGGCTCGTGCTGCCTTGCGAGAGGGCCTTCAACGCAGCGAAAAGCGGTTGGGCACGCAAGTGGATCGCGCCGGGTTGCAGATGCGCTTGCTGTCAGCGCAGCTGGATTTTGACCGGGGAGACTATCGAAGCGCACATCAGGCAGTTGTCGCAGTTCGGGAACTTGCCATGACACGCTTGCCCGACACCTTCGCGCTATCGGTCATCTGGATACTGGAGGCACAAGCATCGGCAAGACTCGGGTTGCCATGGCAGGACACCGCTCACGCGATCGCGCAGTCCGAATCCTATCTGGGGCGAGACACGAGCCGCGACATCGCGGGTCCGGAGCAAGTTCGCGACATCCTGTCCGCGCTGAAGAGCGAACATGCATCCTCAGGTTCGGGCACTGCAACGGGCCAGCCGTGAATGGCAAGCTCGCCGCCGATCTTCATGGGGCTGCCCAGTCCAGTTTCTCGCCGATGAATGCACGCGCGAATCGCGCGTCACGTTTGACCGTGGGTTCCGAGACACCCAGTGCGGCTGCCACGTCAACCACGTCGATGCCAGCGATGAAGCGCATCTCGAAAACCTGTCGCGCACGCGGGTCGAGTTTGTCCAACGCATCGAGGGCGTCGTTGATGGCGACGATCTGCCCGGAGTCGTCCTCAATCGCAAAATCCGTCGAAGCTAGGGAATCCAGCGAGATCACGCCGCCAGAACCACGCTTTTCCGCCAAACGCGAGCGCGCGTAGTCGACCAGAATGTGGCGCATGGCGGTGGCGGCGGTAGCGAGGAAGTGGCCACGATCGTTGAACCGATGTGTTTCGTCGGCAGCAAAAATCTTCAGGTAAGCCTCATTCACCACGGCACCCGTTGACAAGGTCGGTCCGCGTGCGCCTTGTCGCAATGCGCGGCGGGCCAGACGCTCCATCTCACGATAGACGTACGCCATCAACTCCCGATCGTGGTGATCGGCGGCGTTGAGTCGTTGCGTCAGATTGGCGTGATCGGGCGGCTTTGCATTCGACATTGCAAGATCATGCCAGTTGTTTCATGCGATTGCACTGGCGTATCGGAAGTTCAAACGACGTTTTGGTCACCATGCGGGCAAGCGCCGGGGGCTGCAGGCTGACGTTGAGCACCAGCCTGCAGACGGCCCATCCTTGCGCAATCCAGCATGCCGAAGCCAGTCCTGATCTCAATTGCCGGAGGGCGTCGCTTCGGTCTGTTCGAGAAATTGCCGCACGTCCATCAAACCCGGCTGGTCGCCATAGACCCGCGCGTTGTCCTCCAGCATGGCGCGGTATTCGCGGCCATCAAGGGCACGCACCTGGTGCCAGTCGGCACCGCGCTTGAGAAGCTGCAGGGCGGCCGGCCAGTTCTGCGCCAAGGTCGCCTGTAACAACGCGACCTTGCCGTCGGCGCTCTTGGCGTTGACGTCGGCGCCCCGATCCAGCAACACGGGCAGCACCGATTGATCAACCCCGATACCGGTGGCACCGAACCATACGGGTTCGCCAAACTGGGAACGCTGGTTGGGATCTGCGCCGGCCTCCAGCAGCAGCTGGACTGGCTCGATGCCGGCTTTCTGGCTAACCTGAATGGCAACAGCCAAGGGCCGCTCTGCGCCCACACCATCCGGATTCGCTCCGGCTTGCAGCAGCGCGCGCAACACTTCGGGCAGGTCTGGACTTGCCTGCAAGGTGCGCAACGCCAGCACCAGAATATCGGAGCCCCCAAGGCCGGTCTGCGCGAGATCGGCCGTTGCAGCAAGCTTCCTGATCGCGGCAACGTCGTTGCGACCGACGGCCAGTTCCAGATCCTGCATCGGTCCAGCGGCGAACTGAGTGACGTTGCCGTTGGCGTCCTGGTGGCGACGCATGGTCAGTCCGAGGTAACTCTGGCTGAAGACCACCACCAACAACGGTGTCGCCGCAATCAGCAAACCGATGCTGCGCCAGATCTTCGACTTGGCAACGACGAACAACACGA
>JBEIPT010000441.1:0-3070 GCA_040376895.1 Lysobacteraceae bacterium
CGAACCCGGTTCCGACTGTCGATCAGCAGGTTGGCCGGCTTCAGGTCACCATGCACGACCAGGCGAGCGTGTGCCGCGCCGATAGCTTCGGCAACCTGGATCAGGATGCCGATTCGCTGCTGCAGGCTTGGTCTTGTTTCGCCCAGCCAGTGGCTCAGCGATCGGCCTTCGACATGTTCGGTCACCAGAAAGGATCTGCCTTCCGGGGTGACGCCCCCATCAAGCAATCGCGCGATATTCGGATGGTCCAATCGCGCAAGCAACTGACGCTCGTGAGCGATTTGCCAATCTTCGACCGATTGGTCGGGGCGCAGCAATTTCAGTGCACCCTTCTGCTCGTAAACACGATCGTCGCGTTCGACCAGGAACACTTCGGCAAATCCGCCCTCTCCGAGCCGTTCGATGACCTTCCAGCGTCCGATGCGCTGACCGATTCGATTGGGTATTGCGTGCGTCTCGCCGTGTTCCAGAAATCCTTCCGAAGCATCGATCGCCCGCAGCCATCGTCGCAGCGCGTTCGCCTTGATCGGGTGCGTCAGGGCAATGCGGTCGATTGCCGAGCCACGAGCTCCCGGCGGCAAGTCGAGCAGTGCATCGATATCGTGCTCGAGCGGCTCGCCATCGTCGCCGGTGGCGTTCATTCGCGACCACCAAAATGCATCAACAGCCAGGCTCGTGCCTTCAGCCAGTCACGGCGCACGGTACTTTCCTCGATTCCGAGGACCTCACCCGCCTCGCGATCATCGAGCCCACCGAAGTACCTCAGTTCGACCACTCGCGCGGCACGTGGCAATACAGTTCGCATCCGTTCCAGTGCGGTATCGACGGCGAGCAACTCGTCGATCTTCAGCTGTGCGGCCGGCAACTCGATGGCGACATCCAGCGACTCGTGTGTACTGCCGGAGCCGCGCTTTTGCGCAACCTGCATCCGGGCATAGTCGAGCAGGATCTGGCGCATGGCCTTCGCCGCGGTCGCAAAAAAGTGCTTGCGGTCGATGAATCGGGAATCGGACTGCACGAACTTGAGATACGCCTCGCTGATCAACGCCGTCGTCGACAGGGTCGGGGTCGCATTCATCGATACTCGTTCGGAATGGGCGATCCGGCGAAGATCGGCCTGCGCTTCGCGGATCCACTGCGACAACGAATCGGCCGCCATCGTGCGCGTGCCGGCCAGTGCCTGGACCACACACTCGATCGATGCCTGGTCGGGTTCATTGGAGTCGGGCTCGTTCGGATCAACTTCCTCGATCACGATCACTCCTGGCGGTCAACGTTTGCGGAGCGTACTCGCCTCGGCAGCAAGAGCCTGAATTCGCGCAAAATCGCGCTGTTTCAGAGCGTCGGCAGGCAACATCCAGGAACCACCCACCGTCACCACGTTCGGCAGTGCAAGGTATGCCGGTGCCTTCGTGGCATCGATGCCGCCGGTTGGGCAAAATCGGACATTCGGAAACGGTCCACCAAACGACTTCACCGCAGCAATTCCGCCACTCGATTCGGCCGGGAAAAACTTGAATCGACGATGGCCGTGCGCGAGCCCGTTCATGACATCGCTGGCGGTGGCCACAGCCGGAATCCAGGGCATGACCGTTCGTTCCGCAGCGTGATAAAGCGCTTCGGTGGCACCTGGAGAAATGGCAAACCGGGCACCGGCGGATTGGGCGCGCGCCAGGTCATCGGGGTTCAACACCGTGCCCGCACCGACCACCGCAGTCGGCAAAGCTGCGGCGATTGCAGTGATCGCCGACAGCGCGGCGTTGGTCCGCAGCGTAATCTCGAGCACCGGCAGACCGCCATCGACCAGAGCGCGCGCCAGGGGTAGCGCGTCTTCCAGATGTTCGATCACGATGACCGGCAGTACCGGTGCCTGCAGCAAGAGCGCATCGACGGCTTCGGCACGGCTGGCAGGTGAGGCAAAACTCATGGTGCAGACTCCTTGGCGTGACGCAGCGCGACGGCCGCGCCGAGCAAGCCTGGATAGGCATGCGTGATCACCCGGATATTGACATTTTCCAGGTACGCCGCAAACCGTCCCTTGGCCAAAAAGCGCTCTCGGAATGCGCTGCTGCGCAGGAACGGGATGAACCGGGGCACGATGCCGCCGGCGATCACGACCGTGCGGGCGCCGTGGATCAACGCACAATCTCCGGCAACACTGCCCAGTACGGCACAGAACCGGGCCAGTGTGCGGCGCGCGAACACGTCATGGCCATCGAGTGCCGCTTCGACGATTTGTGCCGGTTCGCGGAAGCGTGCACGCGGGTCCAATGCAGTGCCCAGATCGTCTCCCGCGGTCAACGCTGCATCGATATGCGACAGCCCAACGCCCGACAAGAGCCGTTCAGTCGACACCCGTCCGAATCGTGCCCCCAGCCACCGGGCGATCGCGAACTCTTCCTCGCCCAAGGGCGCAAAGCTCACATGCCCACCTTCGGTTTCGACGACGTGAAAACCCCGCTCCGGGTCGCCAACGAGCATGGCCACGCCGAGCCCGGTGCCCGGGCCCAGAACGGACACCGGTCCGCGCAGGGGCGCCTGGTCGTCACCATGCAGGCACACGACATCGGCAGCGGACAGTGCCGGCACAGCCCATGCGACAGCGCCAAAGTCGTTGAGCAGCAGCAGCGAGTCCAATTGCAGGGAACGCGCCAGCTCTGCGCGGTTGAACGACCATGCACGATTGGTCAGCCGGATGTCATCGCCGCTCACTGGAGACGCCACGGCAATCGCGGCGCAGGTGGGACGTTGTCCGACACAGGCCAGATAGTGCTCGGCGGCATGCTGCAGGCTGGCGAACTCGGCATTCTTCAGCGACCGTTGTTCGAGCATGGTCGGTCTGGTCTCATCCAGATCGGTCAGCGCAAACCGTGCGTTGGTGCCGCCGATGTCGGCGATCATGGCCAGTCTCATGGATCGGTTCCGTCGAACTCGAAGCACAGTGCGCCATGTTCTGCCGACGACACCACCGCGCGCATCGGCGCAAAAAGCTCGCGACCCAAACCTTCGGCATTGCCTGACAGGTCAAACCCGGCGGGCACTCGCGCTGCAAATGCCGCAGAGTCAACCA
>JBEIPT010000384.1:0-3841 GCA_040376895.1 Lysobacteraceae bacterium
CGCGTGGACAAGCAGTTGTTCGCGGCTGAAGGTTGGGCCAATCGGTTCGCGTTGTGAGGTCAGTGACTTCGTGGCGACCTGGGCGGGTCGCGGTTTTCCAGCACGGGCTTCGGCGGCGCCACAACGTGTTTGATCACCGCTGGACGTGGTTGCGCCTTGGGCAATTCCATCGTTGGGGTGAAGGCAGGACTGGCTTCGAGTGCGGGCATAACACTCGCGGTCTGCAACAGGCCACTCATCGCGCTCTGGCGTAAGGCCAGAAAACGCTGATGCGCTTCAGTCTGCAGCTGCAGGTAATGCCGGTGCATCTGGCCAAGTGTTTCGATCTGGCTGGCAACCGCGGCGACTGCTGGTTGTGTCGCCAGACCAACGGACATCACGGGCTGCGCAGCCGATGCCGCCGCGGCAAGCGGTCTTGCCAGAGACGGCGTGCCATGCCCGGGGCGGGCGAGGGACGCAGGCATCGTGGCTTGTGTTGGCGGGTTTCCACGTCGAGGCTGGTGTGGCCGGAATCCGACCGACGGCAATACCGGAGCGGGGTTCATCCGCTGCACGGACGGGTCGATTCGGGCTGGCACGGTCACGGCCGGCCAATGTCCGGCCAACCTGAGCGGGCGCTTCGGTGGATCGGCCGCAGGGGCCACATGCGCTTGCAGCAGCATCTGATCCACGTCGACATCGATCCCTGCGGCGATCAGTGCGGCCGCAGTTTGCAGAAGTCCTTCAAGGCCCAGGCCCTTTCGGTCCAGACTCAGGATCAGGGCTTCGCGATCACCCAGCTGGCTTCGGATGGCTCGGGCAAAACTGCTGCCAGGCCCATGTTCGATGAAGATGCGCACACCATCCTGCCAGGCCTGTTCGATGACCCGACGCATGTCGAGCGTGTCGGTAGCCTGTTCGAGAATCGCACGGGCGCAGTGTTCCGGCGACGGTTCATAGGACCGCGCCGACGCACTCGAATACACACGGCCGCAACGCAGCGGGAACGTAGTCCGATGATGCAGCTGATACCAGGCTTCGGCGACAGCCCGCACTTCGGGCATGTGCACAGCCAATGAGTAAGACAGCGGCAAACATCGTGCCCGGCCGATCGACTGCACGACGGCATCACATTGAGCCCGATCACCGGCGATCAGACATTGTTCGGCGCTGTCGATGATCAGCAGTCGGACGTGCGTTTGTGCAGCGATCGCGGCACGGACTTCGTCGATCGGCGCGAGCACGGTCCAGGTCACGAACGACTCGTGTTCCGGCCACAGCGTTTTTAATGTGCGGAATTCACCGGCCAGATGTGTGCGCATCAGACCGCTGCTGTCCATGTCGGCCATCAATGCATCGGGGTCACGCCAGACACCGCTCGCAAACAATGCGTTCGTCTCGCCTGAGGAATAACCGAGCCACGCATCGGCACGCAGGCCGAGCAAGTCTTCACTCAAACCCAGATGCATCTGCGCCAGAGCCGAAGCGGCCAGCAGTTGGGCGCTCGGATCGTTGTCTCCGAAACCCGCTTGCCATGCGGCACCGAGCCCGGCCAGCAAGTTGGGTGCGCTGCGGTCGAGGCGATGTTTCAACTGCGGCAGGTCGGCCAGCAGGTTCAGACCCATGCCGGCATACGAAGCCCCGGCGCCGGCAAACACGAAGGCCGTTTCGCCGCGGACCGGATGGTCGCGATAGAACACGTTCGGTGCATGCCATTGACCCTGTTCCAGCAGCACACGAGCGCGTTCGTGCTGCGCGTCGATATCGTCGGGACGTGCCAGCAAGGTCAGTCGCGCGATACCGGCGTGACCGGTTCGGCGTGCCGCCAGGGCATCCAGCACTTCGGCGCGATTGGCGCCGGCGTAGACAAACAACTGCGGCAATCGTGCGGTGATCCGACGATTCGACCACGGTGCAGGGGTACAACGGATCGAGCGACCGAGAGGCAGGTTCAACTCGATCGGTTGCGCAGGCCGCAGCATCGGCGAACCTTGCTGACTGAGATCGCGGTTGTGACGCAGCAGCGCGAGCGCCAGATCGAGCAAACCCGCCGCAGCGCCCGGTTCGGCCCAAGTCGATTGCCGTTCGGTCGATGTTTGGGGTGAAGAAGAGGTAAGGGCATCGAGGCGCGCGAGGATGGGCTCGCCAGCGGCCACGGCATCGGACCAGGGTTTCAGCACCAGGGTGATGGCTGCATCGGCTTGCTGAGTCGGCGCAAAATGCTGCGCGGCAGGTGATGTACCAAAATCCACCGCAGATACGAGGCACACATCCATTTCACTGCGGTGCAACTGGCCGATCGCGAGATCCAGCGCGACCAGACCGGATTGCTGCAGCGCCTGAACGGTGAACGAAGGGCCGCCAAAGTCATACTGCGAACTCAGTCGGTTCGCCGGGATGTTCGGCATAGCGCCCAACACCGCGGCCGCGTCCAGCGCCGACACCACGCCGTCGCGTGCCGTGTTGAGCGCATCGCCCTGAAGTCCGGACGCCAGACGCCAACGCAAACCATATCGCGCGACGTCCGGATCGGGCTCCATGCCCACCAGTACGCTGCAGCGTTGCGGATCGGTGATCGTCACATGGCGAAGCGCTTCGGCCGTCGTCTCGAACAACACCAACTGCTGGGGCAGGCATCGCGCGAGGTCCCGCGGGGGCGTGCGCAGTCCGTCCAGATCGATCGTGATGGCGTCGATGCCGGTTGTGGCCGGGGCGAGTCCCGTGCGCAACTGGGCTTCGACGTCGGCGCGGCCGGTCAAGGCGCCATAACGCAAGCCCAGTCCGACCAGGGCCAAGGGCAGGGCGGTCTGCGCTTGAGGAATCGTCAAGTCGAGCGAGGGATCATCTTCGCTGACAATCAGGTGGGCGTTGTTCCCGCCGAAGCCGAATGCCGATACGGCCGCAATGCGCGGTCCGTTTGCCGGCCAGGGCTCGGCTGCGGTGAGCACCCGGAACGGCGTGCCGGCCAGCGCAGGATTTTCGGCACCGGCCAATCGTGTCGGAGGTCGAATGCCGTGGCGCATTGCGGCCAAAACCTTCAGCAAACCGGCGCCACCGGCGGCCGTGATCAAATGGCCGAGATTCGACTTCAGCGAGCCGATGGGCAGGCCCGGATGTTCTGCGAACACCGTGGCCGAACTGGCAATCTCGGTGGCATCACCAACCGTCGTGCCGGTGGCGTGACATTCGAGCAGGCCCAACTGCCTTGGATCGATGCCGGCCTGCGTCCAGGCGATCCGCAGACTACGTTCCTGTCCACCTTTTTCGGGCACGAGCAAACCACGGCCACGGCCGTCATTGCTGAGGCCGATGCCGCGGATCACGCCGTGAATGGTGTCGCCATCACGTCGCGCATCGGCCAAACGTTTCAGGGCAAACAGCACGGCACCTTCGGCTGGCACCAGACCGTCGGCATCCCGATGGAATGGCCGCGACTGGCCGGTACGACTGAGTGCCGTCAACGCACTGAAGCCGACGTGCAGAAACAGATCGTCGGCACGTTGGACCGCACCGGCCAGCATCAGGTCGGCGCGGCCGTCCTGAAGGGCGGCACAAGCCAACCGCAACGCATACAGCGAACTGGCACAGGCGGCATCCAGACAACTGGCGCCCAGGCCCAGACCCAGCGCCTGGCTGAACACTTCGGCCGTGCCGCCACTCATGAACCGGTTGCGCGGATCGGTGACCGTTTCACCACGCCAGAATTGTTCGGCGCTTCTTGCCATGGCTTCACTCGGAAACCCGAGGTTGCCGATCACCGCTCCGGTGCGTTGGCGATCACCGCTGGTGGCGGCGAGGCAATCGCGACCGACATGCAGCAGCCAATGCACCAATGGATCGAGCGTGGCGAGTTCGCCAGCAG
>JBEIPT010000163.1:0-7892 GCA_040376895.1 Lysobacteraceae bacterium
ACGCCAAACACCACCGCCACCGGCGGGTTCACGTAGGCATAACTGGTCGCGAGGGCCGGGCGCGTGTGGTGCAAGGCATAGGCATACGCACTGAGCCCGATGACCGATCCGAACACGGCAAGATAAACCAGTGCAGAGATCGAGACCCAGTCAACCTCGGGCCGGATCCATGGTTCGCCGCGGAGCAGGGTGACCAAAGCCATCATCGGAATGGCGCAGACCATCTGTGTGGCAGTGGCGGTGACCGGTTCTGGCAGATCGAGTCGCTTGCCGTAGACCGATCCGAATGCCCAGCCCATCGGCGCCAGAATGAGCAACAGTGCTGCCCAGGGATTGGCGCTGAGATCTCCGCCCAGATTGAGCAACAACACGCCGATGAATCCGATCGCCAAGCCAACCCAATCGCGGCCGTGGGGCCACTTGCCGAAGACGCCTGCAAACAGGGCCGCAAACAGGGGCATGCTGGCGACCGCGATCGCGGCGACTCCGGAGGAAACCCCGTGCTCCATGCCAACCGTGACCAGACCGTTGCCGATCACCAGCAGGAAGAACGCCACGATCGCGCTGTGACGCCATTGCCGTGCCGTGGGCATCCGAGCGCCGCGATAAATCAACCAGCCACCGAGCAACGTGACGGCGATGACCAGGCGAAACGTGGCGAGGGCATACGGGCTGAACCCGGGCAACGCCAGCTTCATGGCCAGGTATGTAGAGCCCCAGACCACATAAAGCGTGAACAGCACCAGGGCCAAACGCCAGCGTTGCCGCGACGCATCGCTGGCGTCTTCCATTGAGGCGACCACTGGATGCTCAGCCGGGGCGGGTCGAGTCGAAGGGACGCGGCCACGCCGGTTCGGACAGGCTGGCGGTAGTGGTGCCTTGCGGACGCCGCACCACTTCGAACTCACCCTCGAAGACCTGTGGGCCATGCACGGGCTTGGCCGGCGAGCGGGCACGGCGCACCAGCCGGAACAGGAACCAGGCAAGCAACAAGCCGACCCCGATGAAGCTGGTCAACACGAACGCAATCAGCACCAGGCCGGCAATCATCAGCAGCTTCAGTGCACGACCCAGGACATCGAACAGCGGGTTACGGGACGACATGTGCTCAAGCTCCTTCCTTGTGCTTTGGACAAGCATCACAATGGTCGCCATTGTGCGCTTTCAGGACAGTCGAGTGATGAACGGTTTGCAAACGGATGAGGGCGAATTGAAGGCAGGCATTTGTCCGCTGGAGATGATTCCGGACGGTGGCGTCCATGGTGTCGTCGTCGAAATGGGGTCGGGTCCGGTGTCGCTGGTGCTGACCCGGTTCGGCCAGACCGTGCGTGCGTTCCACAACGAATGCCCGCATGCCGGGCGCCGCATGGATTGGGCACCGAACCGGTTCCTGATGGAGCTCGGGCACCTCGTCTGTGCCGCCCATGGTGCCGCTTTTACGCTGGATACCGGCCTGTGTGTGGGCGGGCCCTGTCGCGGACAATCCCTCCAGCCATTCCCGGTGCGGGTTGAGGCGGGTTGGGTCCAGGTGGTCCGGGACTGAGCTGCCGCTACCAGCCGCCAACGCCAAACCGTGACCGATGGCACATCCGGCCTTTCCGGTCGATTCAGCTTGGGCTGCTAGACTCAGTGCCACATTTGTTCGCGTTTGGAGCGGAGACGATCATGCGGAGCCAAGTCGGTCACTATGAAGTGGTCTGTGAATTGGGTCGGGGTGGTATGGGCGTGGTCTACAAAGGCTACGAGTCCGCACTGAACCGGTACGTGGCGATCAAGACACTGTCCGAGTCGCTGTCGCACGACGAAAGCGTCAAGGAGCGATTCCTGCGCGAAGCGCGCTCGATGGCCCAACTCAACGACGCGCACATCATCCAGATTTATTTCATCGGTGAAGATGACGGCCAGCCGTTCTTCGCCATGGAGTTCGTCGAAGGCGAGTCGCTGTCGTCGCTGCTGAAGCGCGATATCAAACTCAGCCCGGAGCAGGCCGCAAAGGTCATCCACCAAACGGCCATGGGCCTCGCTGTCGCCCATGACAAGGGTGTGGTCCACCGCGACATCAAACCGGCGAACCTGATGCTGACCATGCGCGGCCAGATCAAGATCGCCGACTTCGGCATTGCGCTCGCGCAACACGATTTCTCGAAGAAGCTCACGGCCACCGGCGAATTCGTGGGTACGCCGGGTTATCTGTCGCCGGAAGTCTGCCTCGGCAAAGTGGTCGACCTGCGCTCCGATGTGTTTTCGCTCGGCATCGTGTTCTTCGAGATGCTGACCGGTCGTATGCCGTTCACCGACGAATCACCACTCGGCTTGCTGCTGGAAGTGGTTCGAGCCGAAATTCCGGATGTCCGTGCGCTCAATGGCGAAGTCGATCCTGAACTCGCGCGCATTCTCACGCGCATGGTCGCGAAAGAACCGGAGAATCGTTACCAGGATTGCCATGAGCTGGTCGAAGACCTGCAGAAGCACCCGCTGGTCATGAAGGGTGGTCCGATCACCGCGCGTGCCCGGATTCCGACTTCCGCTTCGACGGTTGTCGCGGGCATGAAGACGCCGGCTGAAGCGATGGCTGCGATGGCCGCCAACAAGCCTTCGCCGGTTCCGGTGGCGCGGATGACCCCGGCCACGAACAACCCGCAGCCGCCGGCGGTTGCCGCGCCGATGGCGCCGCCAGCGGCAGCGCGCCCTTCGGTCATGGACCGCCAGCAGGCGAAAAGTTCGTCGGGTTGGATCTGGGCCGTTGCAGCGGTCGTTACCTTGGGCGTGCTCGGGTCGGGCGCCTGGGGTGCCAAGATGGTCTGGGATCGATATCAATCGACCGACACCGAACTGGCAGAATCTGGTCTCACCGGCACCTTGGTGCAGCCGATTGCCGCAGCTGGCGAAACCAAGAGTGATGCGACTTCCGAAGCCGACACGGGCACCGGTTCGACGGATGGTCAACAGGCTTCGATCGACCAGTTGACCGGGGTGTTGAGCTCGAACGAGCCACAAACGGATGTTGTGTCCGGCGATTCGGTCACTGATGGATCCAACGATGGCGAAACCGCTGCGGATGGCCGTCCGGCTTACGCACAGGCTGCCGGCGATGACGACGTCGAAGACGGCGACGACACCGCCCCCGGCTTGCAGGCACTCGCCGAATTGGCCGACAAACGTGGCGACCGTCGCGAGCAGCGCCTGCAGAAGGCCGAGCAGGCCATGGCCCGAGGTGAGGCTGTGCCGCCGCGTGCAGTAGCCCGACTGCCGGTGCCGCCACCGGTCAATGTGCCGCCGCGAGTGCTGGTCATCGGTCTCGGTGACCGTGGCCTGACGATCGCCGCCGAATCGGCGCTGGAACAGGCGCTGACCGAGCGCGGATTTCTGCTTGCCGACGAAGACCTGATCGACGGAGTCGATCGCATCATTGAAAGCGGTCGTCCGGATATCCCGCGTCTGCTCGGCATTCTGGCTCGTGAGAACGGCATTCGAGCCGTCACCGGGGTTCGCGCCGAAGAACTCGGTTCCACGCCGCTGACGTATTACGGCCAGACCGATACGCTGTATTCGGCCAATCTGACGATCAAGACCATCGACGTGTTCAGCAAGCAGCCGGTTGGCCCGCAACTGAGCACAAAAGTGGACTTCACGAATCTGACCGCAACAGAAAAGGCGCAGGAAGCCGTGGGTGAAGGCATCGACCGGTACATTTCGTCGATGGGCGCTTATCGCCCGTCGGGCACCGGTGGCTGAGGCACGCGGCGTGCGGGTTCATTTCCTGTATCTGGTGATGGGGCTGGTCGGCCTTGCCGGCCAAGCCGCGGCCGTCAATTTTCGCGAATGCACATTGGCTGACGGCAGCAAGGTCTTTACGGACGGGCAATGCCCGAGTGGTTCGAAGCGCGTCGAGCGCGAACTGGCCGACCCCAAAGTGGTGACGCCACCTCCGGCACCCGTCACGGCATCGGATACAACGCCGGTTGATGCCAGTCCCGAGCCCAATGCTGTAGCCGCGCCGGCGGCACCACCACCGCCAGTGAAGGTGCAGAATCGCTTTCGCTGCGTGCGCCCGGAAGGCGGCGATTACGTCAGCAACTTCGACAACAAGGAAACCCGATGGGTGCCATTGTGGACCGTCCAGAGGCCGAATCTGGTGCTCGACTCCGGCGGTTCCGAAGTACGTGTCGGTGGCCCGCCGGCAGGACGGACAAACGATCCGCGCCGGAAGGTACAGGCGGAGGTGACCAGCAATCTGGTGCTGGTCCGTGATCATTGCCTGCCTCTGGTCGGCAAGGAACTGTGCAACTACATCCGAACCGAGCGCGCACGCCTAACCGGTGAAATCGATCGGGCGTTCGAAGATTCCCGTGCCGATCTCGAACGTCGGGCAAACGAACTCGATCAGGAATTCGTCGCGCGCTGTCGCTGATTGGTGTTGAGGCTCAAAAGCCGAATGCCAAGAAGCCGCCGTCCACGGGCAGGGTGGTGCCGGTGATGTAGCTGGCCGCCGGCAAACACAGAAAAACCACGGCAGCGGCCACTTCGTATGGTTCCGCGACACGCGCGAGTGGAGTGTGCGCGAGCACTTTTTCCAGGTAATCCAGGTCGTTCAGCGCGACTTGTGTGCGCTGCGTGCGCGTATACCAAGGTGACACGGCGTTGACCCGAATACCGTCCTCACCCCATTCGCAGGCAAGGTTGCGCGTCATCTGCACAATCGCCGCCTTGCTCATGCCATAGGCTACGCCCGTGCGCACATGGACCATGCCGGAGACCGAGGCCAGGTTGACGATCGCCGCATCGGGGCTCTCGATCAACAATGGATGGCAAAGCCGGCACATGGCCAATGCCGATTCGCAGTTCAGAATGAACAGCCGTTCAAACAGTTCGTCATCGACGTCGATGGCTGCCCGCCGTTCATTGCCGCCGACGTTGTTGATCAGGAAATCGAGTACGCAGCCCAAATCCCCGATCCAGTCAACGACCTCCAGTCTCTGCTCGGGTTCGGTCAGGTCGGCGCCGAAGGCAGCCACCCGCTGGTCGGGAAATCGCCGCGACAGGTCCATGGCTACTTCCGACAACATGTCTTCGTCACGCGCCACCAGCAGAACATCGGCGCCAAGTGCCAGAAATTCTTCCGCGATCGCTCTGCCGATCCCTTTGCTTGCGCCTGTGACGAGTGCCGTGCGTCCGTCCAGGCGCCAACGTGTCGCTGCGCTCATGATAAGTCCTCGAATGGCGTGTACTTCGGATTCTGCCCCGACTGGCGTCTGCTGGAAACCCGTGTAGCATCAGGCGCAATCAGACGCGTTATCAAAGGTGCCGCAATGAATCGCCGATCCGTCCCACTCTGCATGATGTTGCCGCTGATTCTGGCCGCGTGCGCCGAGCCGACCCCGCCACCTCCGTCAACTTCCGCGACAGCGAAGGGCAATTCCCTCGAGAACACTGTCCTCGACGCTCAAGGCCGCGCCTTGCAGAGCGCCCGGGATGTACAGAAGCAGGTTGACGATCAGGCCGCCGCAACACGCCAGGCGATCGACGAAGGCGAAGGTCAGTGACTCGATCCTGATGCATGCGTTCCAGTGCCTGCCGGAACCCGGCGGGCACCGGCAAGGATCAACTGATCCGGTGTTTTTTCGGCAAGTGGCTGATCAGGAATTCCATCTGGTCGGCCAGGATATTGCGGTTCGACAGAATCAGATGTTCGACCCAGCTTGGCCGATACGGCACAGCCAACAGCGGCATGTGCGCCTGTTGAGGTGTCCGGCAGCCCTTGCGCACGTTACACGGCAAGCAGGCTGTCACGACGTTTTCCCAGATGTCCCGGCCGCCGCGTGAGATCGGCATGACGTGGTCGCGCGTCAGCGCCGCCTTCTGGTGGTGCATGCCGCAATACAGGCACACATAACGATCGCGATTGAACAAGGCGCCGTTGGTGAGTGCGGGTGCCGGTTCCTTCACGCCGACCCGACGCTGGCCCCGGCTGGCGACGATCGGATGCAACTGCAGCAGGCTTTGTTCGCCACTCATCCGGTTATTGCCGCCATGAACGGTCAGGCAAGGTTCGCCGATGGTCCACGCGACCGCGTCGCGCACATAGAGGCAGGCAGCGTCCTGCCAGGAAATCCAATCGAGGATCCGTCCGTTCGCGTCCAGCGACAGGATCCGCGTTGAGTGAATATCAGCCGTTTTCCTTGGCGTCAGCAACATGACCAACCTCCAAATACAAGCGATGGGCGGAGCATAGCGGGATTGGCGGCGATTTTAGGCATGGTGCTTTGCGCCAGGCCTCAGGTTCTGGGTGGGCAGTAGGCAGGCACAAAGCTTTCCTTCATAACTGGCCTGATAAGATGTCGGTCTTTCCAGCGGAGTGATCCATGTCAGACCTTCAAGCCCATATCCAGACCGCGCGCGGCACCATCAAATTGCGCCTGACCGCCGACGAAACGCCGATCACGGTCGCCAATTTCGTGAATCTGGTCCAGCGCAAGTATTACGACGGCCTGACTTTCCATCGTGTCATCCCCGATTTCATGATTCAGGGTGGTTGCCCAAGCGGCACCGGTACCGGCGGTCCCGGGTACACCTTCGATGACGAGATCGTGGGCACCTTGAAACACACCGGTCCGGGCGTGCTGTCGATGGCCAATGCCGGTACCCGCATGGGCCGCGGCACCAATGGCAGCCAGTTCTTCGTCACGCATGTCGCCACGCCTTGGCTGGACGGCAAACACACCGTGTTCGGCAAGGTGTTGGGCGCCGACGATCAGGCGATCGTCGATGCCATCCGTGGCGGCGAGAAAATCGCATCGATCACCATTCATGGCGACACTTCGGCACTGATGGCCAAGACCAAGGCCAAGGTCGACGAGTGGAACAAGATCCTCGACGCCAATGCCCGCCCCTGAGTCCCGTTCGCCGCTCAAGGCGATGGCTGCTGAGGCCTTGTCCTTCGCACTCAATCGCCTGATCGGACTCGATCCCGACTTGCGGCAGGAGTTGGCGCGACTCGACGGCAAACGGTTCCAGCTCACCTGGGCGGGGCCGGAGTGGACGATCGAGGCGCATGTGGCCGGTGGTCAGATCCGACTCGACAAACCTTCGGCCGGAAATGAGCCGGACTTCAGCTTGCGCTCGTCGCTTGCCGGTCTGGCAGGACTGCTCCGGCCCGAAGCCAAGGGTGTGCTGCCCGTCGGCAAAGTGCAGATCAGCGGTGACGCCGATCTGCTGCGGGCGCTGGAGCAACTCGGCAAAAAATACCAGCCCGATCTCGAAGTTAAACTGGCCGAAAGGTTGGGGCCGGTCTTTGGTCCGCAGATTGCCCGGCTGCTGCGGTCCGTGCTGGACGGCTTGCGCGGGCAGGGCGGCCAAATGGTTGCGGCGAGCGCCGAATACGTGTTGCATGAAGGTGAGTTGGTCCCCACGCGCGAATTGCTCGAAGACTTCGCGGCCGACATCGATCGGCTGCGCGATGATGTCGATCGTTTCGAAGCCAAGCTCAACCGCGTGGCACGCACATGATTCGAATGAGCGGTTCGGTGTTCCGATTGGTCGGCATCGGTACCGTTCTGGCCCGGTACCGGCTCGATGAATTGCTTGACCTGCTGCCGGGGCTGCGATGGCTCAAATGGGTGCGGGCGCTGTTGCCCGCGCCTCGCGATGCCGCGAATCTCAGCCGAGGTCATCGCCTTCGTCTGGCGCTGGAAGAACTCGGGCCCCTGTTCGTCAAATTCGGGCAGATCCTGTCGACGCGTCGTGACTTGTTGCCAGCCGATGTGGCCGAGGCGCTGGCGCTGCTGCAGGATCGAGTCGCGCCGTTTTCCGGCGAGGAAGCCCAGGCTTGCATCGAGGCTGAACTCGGCAAGCCGATCCACGAGGTGTTTGCGGAGTTTCAGGTCAAACCGCTG
>JBEIPT010000208.1:0-6714 GCA_040376895.1 Lysobacteraceae bacterium
CAAAATGGCGAGCACTTTTTCGACACCTTCCTGACCGAACGATGCGAGGCCCCAGATGTAGGGCCGGCCAATACCAACTGCGGTGGCGCCAAGCGCAAGCGCCTTGAAGATATCGGAGCCTCGACGGAACCCGCTGTCCACCAGAACAGGCACCCGACCACGAACGCCGGCCACCACTTCAACCAGACTGTCGATCGCTGCACGACCGCTGTCTTCGGCGCGCCCACCATGGTTCGACACCACGATGCCGTCGACGCCATGTTCGACCGCCAGTTCAGCGTCTTCTCGGATCACGATGCCCTTGATCACCAGTTTGCCCGGCCAGATCTCGCGCAGACGATCAAGATAATCCCAGCTCATGTCGAGCGGTGTGGTGGACATCACCTTCGACATATCGAGTCCGCTGAACATTGGTTTGCGGGCCAGGGTCTCGCCGAAGGATTTCGGGTTCGCGACATGGCACGCCGAACAATCGCGTGAATCCATCCGGGCACCGCGCTGCATGGTCAACCGATTGGAGCCGCCTTGCAGATCCACCGTCAACACGAGCACCGGGCAACCTGCCGCTTCAGCGCGCTGAACCAAAGCACGCGTGACGTCCCATTGGTCGGTAGGGTAGAGCTGATACCAGATGGGTTCGCCGCGAGCCTGACTGACTTCCTCGACCGAGACCGATGAAACCGTCGACAGGACCTGCAGATGTTTCATCGATTTGGCGGCACGAGCAACGGCCAACTCACCGTCGGCATGGAAGGCACGCTGACTGCCGATCGGATTCAGGAAGATCGGCGAGTCCCAGGTGCTGCCAAAAAGCTGCACCGACAGATCGATGTTGCGCAGATCCGTCATTCGGCGAACTCGCATTTGATAATGCTCGAACGCATCAGTATTGGCGCGCAGCGTCGCATCACCGTCTACGCCAGTCGCCAGATAGGCAAAATGGGCCGGGGGCAGGATCGCGCGCGCTGCCCGCTCAAAATCGAAGACGTCCAGAGCTTCATCTGCGGAAGTGATCGGTGCATCCGCGTCTTCCGCGAAAGCCGTCATCGAGGGTCCGAAACCGGCCAGTAGTGGCGCCGCCAACATTGACTTCAAAAGACGCCGGCGCGCCGGTTTGCCATCAGTCATGGTCTGTCCCTTCCGCAGTCGGGGAATGCGGGACCAGTATGAGGCACAGAGTGATCGGATGCCAACTTCGCTTCCGGTTCAAGCGCTGCGCTCAAGAGACGCTCCGGTTTCACCAGCGGACGACCCTCAACCCGCTATGTGTGCTGCCGCACAGTCAGCTCCGAACGTCGGCGTCATGGTGCCGAACACCTGCCCGCCTCAGACGCGGTCGCTACTCCACGGAGTGTTTCCGTGCCGGCAGCGAGCAGCTGCGCAGCCAGACCCAGAGTTCATGCCCATGCCCGGCTCGTCGCCATCCGGTTCGAATGCAGACTCTCCGCCCATCGTTGATCACGAGATCATGCGCCAGCGCGCCCTGCTCAAGGCCGAGTCGCTGCAGAACGCGATCCTTGGGAGTGCCAGCTTTGCCATCATCGCCACCGACGAAGCCGGCATCATCCAGCTGTTCAACGTGGGCGCCGAGCGCATGCTCGGTTATGCGGCCAGTGAGGTCGTCAATCGCATCAGTCCCAGCGACATCCACGACCCGTCCGAGGTGCGGGCGCGCGCCGAAGCGCTGAGCATCGAGCTTGGTACCCAGATCCAGCCGGGTTTCGAGGCGCTGGCCTTCAAGGCCTCACGCGGCATCGAGGACATCTACGAGCTGACCTACATCTGCAAGGATGGCAGCCGCTTTCCGGCCATCATTTCGGTCACCGCATTACGTGACGAAGATCAGGCTGTGATCGGTTTCCTTCTGATCGGCAGCGACAACTCGGCACGCAAGCAGGTTGAATTGGATCTCCAGAATGCCGTGCGCGAGGCCGACAAGGCCAACCTTGCCAAATCCGACTTCCTGTCCAGCATGAGCCATGAACTGCGCACTCCGCTGGGCTCGATCCTTGGATTCGCCCAGCTGATCGAATCGGGATCGCCACCGCCGACACCGGCGCAGAAACGGAGCGTCGAACAGATTCTCAAGGCGGGCTGGTATCTGCTCGGCCTGATCAACGAGATCCTTGACCTCGCGATGGTCGAATCCGGCCACATGCTCCTGTCGCTGGAGCCCGTGTTGCTGGGCGAGGTGCTGGAGGAATGTCACAACATGGTTGGCCCGGAGGCCGAGCAACACGGCATCCGTCTCGGCTTTCCGCAGTTCGTCGGGCCCTGCCACGTGCAGGGAGATCGTGTGCGCATCAAGCAGGTGATGCTCAACCTGTTGTCCAACGCGATCAAGTACAACCGTTCCCGTGGCTGGGTCGAGGTCTCATGCATGGTGAGCCCGCAGAACCAGATTCGCATCCAAGTACAGGACAGCGGCATGGGACTGACTTCCGCCCAGTTGGCACGGCTGTTCGAGCCATTCAATCGACTGGGTCAGGAAACGGGCGCGGAAACGGGCACCGGCATCGGTCTCGTCACGGCCAAACGACTGGTCGAACTGATGAACGGCAGCATCGGCGTGCACAGCGTGGTGGGCGAGGGCAGTGTGTTCTGGATCGATCTGCCGCGCGCAACGACCGTGCCGGGCCTCGTCGAGCCGCCTGATGCCGTGTCCGAGCGTGTGCGCGCTGTGGATGGTTTGCAACCGATTCGGACCCTGTTGTACGTCGAGGACAATCCAGCCAACCTGATGCTGGTGGAAGACCTGATCTCGCGCCGATCCGACCTGCGTTTGCTCAGCGCACGGGATGGCCACACCGGCATCCAGATTGCCCGGAAGACTCAGCCCGACGTGATTCTGATGGACATCAATCTCCCTGGCATCTGCGGCATCACTGCACTCCAACTGCTCCGAACCGATCCGACAACCACGCGTATTCCTGTAGTGGCCCTGAGCGCGAACGCCCTGCCACGGGACATCCGTCGGGGTCTGGATGCAGGCTTCTTTCGTTATCTCACCAAACCCATCAAGGTCACCGAATTCATGGATACCCTCGACACTGCGCTGCGTTTCGCCAAGACCGGCATCGACGGCCCGCAGGCGGAGCGAAGCTCATGATCCTCAGCCAAGCCGAAATTCAGGCCGCCAACATCCTGATCGTCGACGACCAGGAAACCAATGTGATGCTGCTGGAGCAGTTGCTGAAGGACGCGGGCTACCATCGCGTCAGCAGCACCCGCGATCCGACGGAAGTCTGTGGCCTGCACCGGCGCAACCGTTACGACTTGATCCTGCTGGATCTGCAGATGCCTGGCATGGATGGATTCGAGGTGATGGCGGGTCTTGGCACCGACGTGGGTGAGTCCTACTTGCCGGTGATCGTGTTGACGGCCCAGCCAGGCCACAAGTTGCGCGCGCTGACTTCCGGCGCGAAGGACTTTCTGAGCAAACCGTTCAATCTGATCGAGGTCAAGACGCGCATCCACAACATGCTGGAAGTGCGCTTGCTGTATCGCAAGATAGAGGCTCACCAGACTGAACTGGAGCTACTGGTCCAGGAGCGTACGGCGCAGCTGCGAGAGAGCGAGGCACGCTTCCGCAGCCTCACGCACCTCGCCGCCGACTGGTACTGGGAGCAGGACGAAGCGGGGCAGTTCACACGCGTGTCCGGGCCCGTAATCGACATGCTGGGGATCGTCGTCGACCCTCTTGTGGGCGAACCATCGAGCGAAGATGCATTGGGGTGGGACGAAACCGAGCGGGCCCACTTGCGGGCCAGCATCGAGGCGCGGCAACCGTTTCTGGACTTCGTCCTGAGTCGGACCTTGCCGAACGGCACCCGAAAGCGCTACCGAGTCAGCGGCGAACCCGTGTTCGGTCATGGGTGCCGCTATGTCGGGTATCGTGGTGTTGGGGTCCAGATCCTCGAATGATCCAATCCTTGTATGGCATCTCCAGCAAGGCACAGCACCACTCTACAGATTTGAACGATGGCCAGGCGGCGTGTCTCGCTGGCCATCCTTGCCTCGGCACCCCGCCGCGGAGTTCACCAGAGGAATCAGCGACTTCTTGGCTCATTCGAATCCGTTCGAAAAAGCCTCATTGGGCAGCGCCACGCTATCGGTTTCCGTCACGACCTTGATCAGATCGAACGACACCGCGTTGTCTTCGACTCGATAACCGACCGTGCCATCGGGTGTGGTGCCATTGGCTGGAGGCAGCAACACGGAAAGATCGCCATCGATGGAGAGCGCAATCTCGGTGCCATCGAATTCGAGTTCAACCGTGTAGTCGACTCCGGTCAGTGTCGGTTTGGTGAACGGGCCCGAGCTTGCCACCGTCTGGCCGCCGACAACCTGTTTCAGCTCCCATTGATTACCGAACTCGTTCACCACCAGGGCTACATGGGTGTCGGCGTCGAGATACCAGGCGTAGAAGGTTGCCGAGCCCTGACCGAAGCGGTCGAAGCGCAGCTTCGTGGTGATGACGCACTCGATGCATCCCGCGAAAGCGGAGCGTGCGATGGCGGTGGTCGGGGTAGTCACCGCGGCATCGGGCGGCACATTGCCAATCAGACGCGAGTTGCTCTCAGTCCAGAATCCGGTGTTGCCGTAGGTCCAGAATGGCGATTTCACCCCATCGTCGAAGTCATCGAAGAAGAATCCGAGTTGATTCACCGAAAACAGGGTTTGACCGGCATTGATGTTCCCAATGCGCGCGACGTTTTCGTTCACGTCGACCGTGTATTTGATTTGACCCGATCCGATACCGCCATGCAAGCACCCAACAGTGGAGCCGAGTGCACAATTGGGCGATTCGGTCAGACTCACGAACGGATCCTGCGAGACCGCTGTCCACGGGCAATTGGCATTGGTAGCAATCACGTCAACCGTACCCAGACCACCCGAAGCCGGAAAGTTCGCACTGGTCGGATCGAGGCTGAAATTGCACTCGATGCCATCCTGTTCGATGGTGATCGTGGACGAGGCCACGGTCATCGCGCCGAGTCGTTGATTGAGGTCACTTGATGCCGCCACCGTGTAGGTGACTGAACCGCTGCCGGTGCCGCCATGCGCGCAGGTACCGGGTGATCCGTTCGGGCAGTTGGGCGATGAGGTGATCGTGATCCACGGGGTGGTGTTCGATGCCGTCCAACCGCAGCTGAGCGCATCCGTGACATTGATGACGCCCATGCCGCCAGCCACGGTGTACGAGGCACTGGTGGTATCGACACTCGGCGGCGCGGCGCACAGATCATCCGAGACAATGGTGCCGCGTCCCGCGTTGTTGCCAAGCGCGGGGCCAATGGTCGCATTGACCGGATCGAACAAACTGACGCGAAAGGTTTCATCACCTTCAAACGCGGTGTCGCCAAACACATCGACTGCCAAAAACGCCGAGGTAAAACCGGCCGGAATGTTGAGCGTACCGAAACTGCCGGCGTAATCGGAACCGGCGGTCGCACTCAAATCGCTGGTGACGTAAGACACCGTGACGGGCAAGCCTTGTGGCTCATCGAGCGTAACCTCAAAGCTCAAGGGCTGTGTTCCCGAACTGCCCTCGGTGATTTGCGCGTTCTTCACCAACAAGACGCCGCCCGTGTCATCGTTCAGAATGGTACCGATGCCAGTGCTACGGGTGATCACGGCATTGGTCACACTCACCAGGCGCAGATTGTAGGTTTCGTCTTCTTCGATGTCGGTGTCGTCAATCACTTGCACATTCACTGGCAATGCCAGAGCCGCCGACCCAAAGGTAATGTTGTCATTCACGGGCACGTAATCGACCGTGGCCGTGGCGGTGCCTTCCTCGGTCAGGTAATTCACCGTGATGGGCGCATTGGCCGGATGCAGTTTGGAAAGCTGCATGGTGAAGGCTGAGGTCGCGCGATTGGGATTACCCTCGGACACCGAGGTGTCATTGATGCGCACCTCGACCGGCGGCACATAACGACGCGCCAGAGGCACTTGATTCACTGCCGCACCATTGCCCAACCATGAGACGAGCATATTGCCATCCAAGGCCATGGCCACCTGTGCAAAGGGCTCGAAGGTAGGTGTGGCGGTGTTGATTCGAAATGAAGGCACTGGCAACACGCCTTCCTGATCAAAATTGCTCGGCAGCCATTTCATGAAGAGGTTGCTGCGGCCATACACAATGGCGATGTTGTTGTTCAGATTGGCGGCGGACACCTGCAAATAATTGAAGGGCGCGGGGACGCCAGCAGTTTCAAGCGTTGTCTCAGGCGTCAATTCTTCGCCATCGCGATCCAGTCGACGAATGCGAAGCGAAATGTCACTCAAGCTGTCGTGGCCCGCAGCGAGGATAAAATTACCCGTGAAATCCGTCGTGATATCGACGGTGCGCGCGGTTGCCCGCGACGCTGCGATCACCGCACCAAATCGCGGCGTGAGCGGCGCTCCCGGTGTTACGGGCGAATTGAGCGTGTCGTATAGCCGCATGCAGAAGTTGTCGTTGAAACACGGATCGCCCGTGTTGTCGGAACTGGAGTCATGCGACCACAAGATGGCGAACCGCCCGCTGGTGGGTGCCATCGCAATGCCGAGAGGCCGGGACGTGACGGTCTGTGAACTGCCGCTGTTGGGCAGCCCGGGATCGAATGGCGTCAAGAACGTGGGTGGTACGATGACATCCAGGTTCCAGCGATAGGCGCGGTATTGCCCGGCACAAAAGGTTCCTCTGAACGGAATAACGCTGCAGAA
>JBEIPT010000504.1:0-2530 GCA_040376895.1 Lysobacteraceae bacterium
GCCGGCCGATCTGTATGTGCTCGGACTGCCGCTGCAGGATGGTCGAAGTGGCCTGGCCCTGTTCGCGTTCATGGGCGGCGTGTCGGCGGCAACCGGCATGGTCATTCTGGTCGCGTTGACCTTGTCGATCATGATCGCCAATCACTGGATCGCACCGCGCGTGCTGGTGCGTCAGGCAGGCCGGGAGAACGACTGGCGACCGCGCGTGTTGTGGCACCGGCGTTGGGCAATCGCGTTGGTGCTCGGGCTGGCCTGGGGCTACAGCCGCGCGATGGACGCAGCACAGGCGCTGGCCGATATCGGTGCCTTGTCGTTCTCGGCGCTGGCGCTGCTGGCACCGGCGGTCCTGGCTGCCGTCTATCGCCCGGATTTGCCGGCGCGTGCGCTGCGCCAAGGTCTGGTCGCCGGTTTGCTGGTGTGGATCGCGCTGGTCCTGCCGCCGGTATTGGAGAGTGCAATGGGACTGTGGCCGCCGGCGATTGCCTTTCTGCATCCCGAGCGTTTGCCCTGGGTCGGCGGTTGGGATGCGCTGACTCGGGTCACCGTTCTGTCGTTGGCTGTCAATCTGATCGTCGTGGTGTGGCGAACCCGCTTCCGCCATCACGACGATCCAGTGCCGGTCACGCTGATCGATCGCCAGGCGCTGCGAAAACTGGTCGGGCGATTCCTGTCGCCTGCGATGACCGACGAGTTGTTGGCGGGTGATGCGCGATTCGTCGAGCCTGCCCATATACAGAACATCGAGCGGGAACTGGCGCCGGTGATCGGGTCGGCAAGTGCCCGCTTGCTGGTTGATGCGGCACGACGCGCGCCCGATCTGGAGCGGGTCGCCGAGTTCGTCGGCGAAACCTCGGCGACGCTGCGCTTCAATCAGCAGTTGCTTGAAGCCGCGCTCGAGAACATGAGCCAAGGCATCAGCGTCGTCGACCGCGAGTTGAGGTTGGTCGCGTGGAACCAACGTTACGCCGATCGTTTCTCGTATCCCGGGGAACTGCTGCGTGTGGGCATGCCAGTTGAGGATCTGCTGCGGTTCAACCTCGCGCGCTTCTATCCGGATGTCGCCGAACTTCAGCGGCAACTCGACAAACGCCTGGAGCACATGCGCGCCGGCACCCCGTATGTTGCCGAGCGCCGATTTTCGGACGGCGTGGTGCTGGAGATCCGCGGCAACCCCATGCCAGGTGGCGGATTTGTTGCCACCTTCACCGATGTCACCGAATTCCGCGCCAGCGAGGCCAAACTCAAGCAGGCTGCGGAAACGCTCGAACAAAGAGTTGAGGAGCGAACGGCAGAACTGGCCGAAGCTACCGGTGCTGCGGAACGTGCCAATCAGGCCAAGACCAGATTCCTGGCAGCCGTCAGCCATGACCTGCTGCAACCGATTCACGCCGCACATCTGTTCACCCATGCGCTGGCACAGGCCGAAGGGCAGGGAACTCAGCGCGAATCGATCGCGCAGATTGATGGTGCACTGAATTCCGCCGAAGCCTTGCTTGCAGGCTTGCTCGATATCTCGCGGCTCGATTCCGGCGGTTTGAATCCGCAGGTCGAAGCGTTTCCGCTCGCCGATGTCATCGATTTGCTCGGCCGTGAGTTCCAGGTGCTGGCTGCCGAGCGCGGTTTGCGTCTGCGTACACGCAGCACAAGGTTGTGGGTACAAAGTGACCCGCAGTTGCTGCGACGGATCCTGCAGAACTTTCTCACCAACGCGGTGCGGTACACCTCGCGCGGCCGTATCTTGATTGGTTGTCGCCGAAAGGGTGAAACGTTGTGGATCGAAGTTCATGACACTGGCCCGGGCATCGACGCCGAACACCGTGAATTGATCTTCGAGGAATTCCGTCGGCTTGATCGGGGTAGCCAGGGTTTGGGTCTGGGCCTTGCGATCGCGCGCCGAATGGCCGGCCTGCTCGGACATCCGCTGGAGTTGCGCAGCGAGCGCAGCAGAGGCTCGGTGTTTGCGGTAAGCGTGCCGATCGTGCCGCCACAACCTCGGCCTGTGCGCGGAAAGGAACCCAAACCCGTTGCCGCACCCCGTGCCCGTGTGCTGGTCGTCGACAACGATGCTGCCGTGCTGGCCGGCATGGCGGCGCTATTGGAGCGATGGCCTTGCCAGGTCTTGTTGGCGCGGGACTCGGTGGAGGCCAAACAGAAACTGGCGGATACCGAAGTCGACATAATGCTGCTCGACTATCACCTGGACGCCGGTGCGACCGGTCTCGACCTGCGCGCGTCACTGGGCCTGCCGTGGGCGGAGCTGCCGACCATCATCATCACGGCCGACCACGCCGAGTCCGTGCGTGCGGAGGTCAAGGCAGCGGGTTGCCACCTGCTTTACAAGCCAGTGCGCCCGTTGGCGCTGAAGTCGTTGATGAACCGGTTGTTGCCGAAAGGGCGAGGTGACCAGGGATAGCCTTCCGGCCCATGCAGTGGCTGCGAGCCCGATTCCCTGTCATTGCGAGCTTTTTGTATGCCTGCGAAACGGCATTCTTCGTTCGGGCATTGACGACTTTTCCTCGCGGCTGAAGCC
>JBEIPT010000074.1:0-11952 GCA_040376895.1 Lysobacteraceae bacterium
GGAACCTCTGAACTTGTTCAGAGGCTCCTTGGGTCAAGCGGGTTTATCCATCAGTAGCGCATGGCCGGATCACCCAACAGCGTCGAAAGAATCAGAATATCGTTCGCCGGCACACCGTCGGCGACCAGATCCTGTTTGGCCTGGAGCAACACGTCTCCGATCCGGACACCCGGAACGAGGCGCTCGGCAATCCGGTTGCCGAACGCGTGGCCACTGCCGACTTCGGTCAGCGCCGTGGCGCCAAGCACCGCTGCTGCGCCGCCGGTGCCATTCAGCCAACCATGGGCCATGCCGTTCGCCTGGGGCGAGACAAAAAATGTATTCCAGCAGCCGAGTTGGTTGACGAATACCGGGGACGCCACGTTCGTGAGCACTCCGTTCTGCAGATCACCGGCGGTCAGCAGCGGTGCATAACTCCAGCGGTCCGGCGAACTGTGACCGAAATACTCGACGTACCGGGCACCGCCATTGATGCCATCGATCAAGGCTGTCTTGGCCCCCGAAACGCCCAGTACATCCATGAAGGCAATGGTCCTGGCGGCGTTGCCGGTCATGGTCTGCATATGTTCGTTGACGAAGACATCGAAGTCGATGCCATCGCCGCTCTGGTCGGCACTGAAGATCTGGCCGCTGGCGGGCGACTGGCCGAACGCCTGCATCTTGCCGATCAAGGATTGCAGTTCGGCAACGGTTCGAACCGGCAGGCGCCCCAGCGCCACGTCCGGGATGAGGTCATTGTTGGTATCGGCAAACTCGTTGTCGCTCGCCGCGAACCGGACAAACTGGTCGCCCGCCCGATATCGGGTGGGTACATGCGAAACGGAGCCGAGGCCCAGGTCATCGAAGTAGTCATAGGTGTCGCCGCCCACCAGCAACACATATTGTGTGCCGAGGTTGGCCTGTGCAAAACCGATGTAGTCCTCGATGGCTTGCGGATCAATCAGACCCGAACTGTACGCCTCATACAGGGCATCGGTCGTCACCAGTTTCGTGCTCAGCCCCTCTGCCTGACGCTGCGCAAGCAGGCCACTCAGGTGTGAAGCGAACTGCGGATGGCTGATCACCAGATATTGTGCCGTTCCCTGCTGCAGACCGGTGGTGTCGGCCACGGCGGCAATGCCGGGCGAATGGACACCCTGGGCATCGGCGATCTCGAACCGATGACCATTGGCGACCGGAATGGTGAGTTGCACACCCGAACCGGCAACCTCGACAGGCACGGCATACCAATTGGTTCCGGCACGCTGGTAGACACGCGTGGTTGCGGCATCGAGGCCAGTCAACTCAAAACTTCGGCAAGTGGATTCCGAACAGGATTCGGTCACGGCTTCGAAATTGTCCGAGAACACGCTGCCCACCGCTACGCTGATGGGCTGGCCGGTGCCCTCCCCCGCCACGAACGCCAGTGCGCCATCGGCTGCGTTCAGACCGCGGCTGTAGCTGATCCGAATGTCCTCCAGATACACCATGTCGTAGACCTGGCCGTTCGTTGCCGGCAAACGAACCGTCAGCGTGTTGCTGGCGGAGAACTGTCCGGGCACCAGATTGGCAGAGACGACAAACGCCGACAGGCCGTCAAACACTGCCGTGCCAATCACTTGTCCATTCAACAGGACAACCGCCTCGTGATCGGCACCTCCGGTCGGAAAGTCGTTGCCGCCATAAAGCGTCACTTCGATGCGAGCCGGTTGTGTGGCATCCGGATCGGGCAACAGGAAAGACTCCGACGATTCCGACGGTGCTCCGGAGAACGCCAGCGTTCGCGACCATGCCCAGGGATCCCTGAGTGGCGAGCCGTAGGCATAGATCCGGTTGTCTTCCAGAGTGATGTCCTGCTGGACACGTGTCATGGCCGGTGCTGCAAACATGCTCGTGCGCACATCCGGTATCCGTGCCGCCAATGCGGGATCCCGACTCAATCGATACGGCTGGACCTCGGTATACAGGCTCTCGAATCCGGTTCCCTCCTCACTCGGCCGATGGATGGCTTGCCCGATGAACTCGATTCGATCACCAGAATTGAATGACGTGTCGTCCGACAACACGCGCATCGGCACTGCCGCTCCACGCAGACTCACGGCCAACTCGGCAACCGGCACATCGGCAAAGCCGGTGGCCCCGGCGGACTGGAGCTCATCAAAACCCAAGGACTGGATGCCGTCGCGTCGAACCTGAAGGTTGACGGCCGGAACGGTACCCGCCCCTCGCCCATCGGACACACGGACCGCGTCGGCATGGGCCGCTTCCATTTCGGCCGACACCGGAGCCCAATCGATGGCTGTGGCGACCGGGACCGGTTCGCCGCGGCTCATGCCCACGGTGAATGGCCCCTTCAGGTCGACCGATCCATCGACGTTCAGCACCCGCAGCCAGAATGACGATCCGGAGTATTCCGCTGCGACACGGTACGACTGTGCCGTCACCGCGTCGGGTTCAGCCGCGATCCTCGCGAACACGTCATCACCGTTTTTGCTGGCGCTCAGCTCGAATCCGGCAATCGACACACTCGCGCCGGTCTCGAAACGAATGCTCACGCCACTGTTCGTGCGCGACGAGGCCAGATGCCCCAGAGTGACCGGAACGGTTGCGTCAGTATTGGCGGTCGGGACCAGGCACCAACTGGCGAGTGAGCCGCTTGTACCGGCATTGTTGTCGACGACGGTCAGCCGGTACGTCGCAGTACCGGGCGTCATGACGGTCGACATGAATCCGTTCGGCCGAAACTGTCCGGACAGGCTGGGTGCGGTCGCGTCCAGACAGCGGGTCTCTGCCGTGAAGTCGGCATCGTCATCGAATGTCGCGGCAACATTGTCACCACTGCCCGTGCAGAAGCTCGTGACCGGAACACCGGGCCGATCGAACAAGGTCACCGACACCGGTGCGCCCGGACCCGTGGTGCGTGTCAGCGTTGCAGACAGATCGCCGATGTTGGCGTGCGTGACGGTCATCTGCAGGTCGAGGTCGATCCAACCCGTTTGGGCTCCGGAAATGTTGTTCAGGGTGATCGTCGAACTGACGCCACCGATGTTGTTGTCGGGAATCGCCGCAGCCGGTGAGCTACAAAAACCGCCCGCCGCCCGGAGGCGGGTCTTGAAGACACTTCGGCCATGTGTGAACGCAAACAGCTCGCCTGTGGCCGGGGCTTTGCTCACGCTGGCACCGGTATCGGCCGAGCGCGTCCCCACCTGGCGGTTGTGCATCACCAGCCACTCCACCGGCGTGTTGGCAAAACTCGCGTTCTCGCGCATCCAGTTCAGACCGCTGTCGATCGTCACGAACACACCCAGATCCGTACCGACATACAGGCGCTGACCAACCGGATAGGCCGAATCGGTCACGATCGTGTGGGCTGGCACATCCGGAAGTCTGGCCGTCGTGCCGGCTTGGTTGTCGATGGCAACCCACGTCTGGCCGCCATCGGTCGACTTCAGAACATGGCTGAACCCAAAGTCGGACACGGTGGCGTAGACAATGCGCGAATTCTGCGCAGTCGAATTGGCCTGAGAGGAATCAAAGGCAATGGCTGAGATCGTTGCACACGTAGTGGCGCCAAATGGTGTCGAACAGGCCGGTGCGGTCGCGCTGGTCGACGCGGTTGCATTGGTCAACCGGCACAACCGCCCGAGGTCGGTGCCCATCACCATCAGGGTGCTGTCGCCCGGCGCAACCGCATAGGCCGAGTAATTGTCGTTGAAGACGCTGGCACCGCACGTGCGGGTCGCCAGCGCGCTGGATGCCTGAGTCCACGTGCCCGCCGAGTTTATGCTTCGCCACATCGAACGGCCGGACGTGAACAGTCGCGTATTCAGGTTCGGATCAAGGAGGAACGGGTTGATGAACAAACCGCCCGTGTCGGTGATCCCGCTGGTTGCGTCGGCAAAGCTTGCACCCCCGTTCGTCGACTTGACGATACTGATACCCGTGGTCTCGGCGTACAGGATGTTCGTGTTGGTCGGATCCACAGCCACATAACCGCCATCACCACCATTGACTTCATCCCATTGATTGAGCCCCATGGTCGCTTCAGCGCGAAGGTTGGTCCCGTTGTCCTGCGTGCCACCGAAGTAACTCTGGCCATTCGGGAACACGGCACCGTGATAGAACTGAGTGACCTGATAACCATTGTTCAGGCTGTTCCAGACAATGGCCGGGCGATTGGCCTGGCCGCAGAGGGAGTTCGTGGCCTGGTTCGTCGTCGACGAAGTACCAACGGCAACCGTGGCGTCGGCGGTCCGCTGAATGCCTCCGTCATTGCTGACGTAGAGCGTCTTGACCGTGGTGCCGTTGTAGTTCGGCGGGAACCAGATCCCGTGTTGGTCCGCGTGCGCGTAGGACGACAGCGGCACGGTCGGCATGTATTGCTGTCCCCAGTAGGACGCAACACCCCAATTCACGCCCGCATCATCCGAACGCCACAAGTCGATGCCGCCGACCCAGACCCGATTGGCGTTCGCCGGATCGACCGCAATCACGTTGTCGTACCACCCTTGCCCGCCGTAACTGCTGGTCGCACCCACGCCACAAATAGCCGTGCAAAGACTGCAACGACCGATCAACGGATTGCTCAGCAACAATTCCCGATTTGCGGTGTTGGCTTCGGAAAAAGTGTTGGTGAACTGGGCAGTCCAGGTCGCCCCGCCATCCGTCGAGCGATAGACGGCGCGCAGGCCGTCGTCGAAGTGATTGTCGTTGGCGGTCCCGGTCAGATCGCCGCAGGCATTGGCACCCGTGGCTGCCTGTGCACTGCAGGCGATCAGCGCATAAATCGTGGCGGAGTTCGATGGCGCTACCGCCAGGCTGGTTCGCCCCATCCGATTCAGGGTCGTCGCACCGGCTGGACCTAAACGTTTGCTCCACGTGGGTGCAGCGACGTTGGCGTCAACACTCCGCCAGATTCCGGTGTTCGTTCCGGTTGGTGCAAAATTGCCGCAACTCACGATAACGGTGTCATTGGGTGACACATCCGGTCGCGTGATGATGTCGTGGCATCCGTTGGCTGCAGTTCCCGACGTGGCAGTGCTGTCGATGAATTGGGTCCAGGTGGCCCCGGAATCGGTCGTTCGCCACAATCCGGTCAATGTCGTCGCATACAGGGTGGTGGCCACGTTGGGACTCTGGACCAGATCGATGATGAATCGGAAATTGATATTGCTCGCACTGGGTGCCGTGCTCTGCAACTGAGTCCAGGTCGTGCCTGCGTCGGTCGACACAAACAATCCGGCGCCGCGTACGCCGTCGACATTGAAGAATCCTTCGCCGGTACCGGCCCACATACGATTGCTGTCGGTCCGGTCGATCACCAGTGCGGTGACCGCAATGTTCGGATTGAAGTCGCCCAGTGCTGTCCAGGTGGCGCCGGCATCCGTTGTGCGCCAGATTCCTCCGGCCACACCACCGACAAAAATCGTGTTGTTGCTCGAGAAATTCGCATGGAACACCAGTGTGCGGGTTCGACCACCGACATTACCCGGGCCCAGCGCAGTCCAGGAGTCGAGCGCTGCGTCGGGAACCGGGCTGCGCGCGGCGATGACTTCGTTACGCGTACTCGAAAAGACCGGCAGCGCATCCGCTTCGGACTTGGCCTGCAACCAGGCAGTTCCAGTATCGAAATGTTCGTCCTTGCTGCGCTGCCAGGCTTGAAACCTGGCTGCAGCCAAAGGTTGGTCGTAGGGCGAAATTGGCTCGCCGGCGATTTTGCCAGCGAGCTTTTGGTCGGGCAGGCGAGGCTTGGCGGCTTCGACTTCGGGCTCGCGCCACTGCCTCGATGTCACCTCGGCAGCGACGTACCCTGCCGTACCCAGACTGAGACACAACGCCAGCATCGACTTCAAGAATCTCGTCGCAACCATGAATCCACCTCTTTGCAGCCCTCAGGGCTCCGTACTGACCGAATTCAGCCGAGAATGACTGTCAGGCCGTCGGTAGAAGTGTGCTCCGGCGCACGTTTCATAATGAGCATTGGTTCACAGAGTCGCGTTCGGCGCCGAAAACCTTGTGTCGTCTCAGCGAATCAGCGGTGTTTCAGGTCGGACGGATCGGGACGCGCGCAGCCAGGCGTTCAAACACCGCCAGGACGTCTCGTCGACTTGGTCGCGGATTACGGCAACGCGGCGCGTCATGTTCCCGGGTGGCCCCGAGACCAGATGCAGGACCACACCAGCGGGAAACCGTTGGCTGGCCGAGAGTGCCCACAATTGTTCGTCGGCATCCAGACGCCAGTAACCACTCGGCTGAAGGACCACTTGTCTGTTCGACATCGAGGCTCGCCAGAGGTGACCTTCAAGGCCGACGAGGACCATCAGGATCGGTATCGCGGTCAGAACCGGAAGGTCGGACAGCCAGAACATGCAGCAGCAGGCTGCCAGAAAGCCGATGACCATGGTCATCGCCAGCAAACGGGATGTGCGCAGCTCAAGCGCGATCGACGGAGCCGATCGCACGGATCATGGCCTCGAATTCGGGAACGTCACAAGCCTGGTAGCCAAGCAACCAACGCTGGAGTTCGCGATCTTCCTCACCCAACAGTCGTTCGAAACACTCGAGATCCGGCTCCGATCCGCGTGCAAGCAGATGATCCAGATGCCGGACAAGCAAGCGATCGAGCTCGGTCGTGCCGCGCCGGCATCGCCAGCGCAGGCGCTTCACACGGATCTGTTCGGGGCTCAGTGATTCGGTCACGTCGAGGCGGCGTCGTCAGATCGAGCGTCGCTGCACCATCAATTTCTTGATCTCGGCAATGGCCTTGGCCGGATTGAGGCCCTTCGGACAGGTCTTCGTGCAGTTCATGATCGTGTGGCAGCGATACAGGCGGAACGGATCTTCGAGATTGTCGAGGCGTTCGCCGGTGTCTTCATCACGCGAATCGATAATCCATCGATAGGCCTGCAGGAGGATCGCCGGACCGAGGTAACGGTCGCCGTTCCACCAGTAGCTCGGGCACGACGTCGAGCAGCACGCGCACAGGATGCACTCGTACAGACCATCGAGTTTGGCCCGGTCTTCCTTGGATTGCAGTCGCTCCTGATCCGGGGGCGGCACACTTTCTGTGCGCATCCACGGCCGAATCGATGCGTACTGTGCGTAGAAGTGCGTCAGATCGGGCACCAGATCCTTCACGACCGGCATGTGCGGCAAAGGATAGACGCGCACTTCACCCTTGACCTCATCGATCGCCTTCGTGCACGCCAGCGTGTTCGTGCCGTCGATGTTCATCGCGCATGAACCGCAGATGCCCTCGCGGCAGGAACGTCGGAACGTCAGCGTCGGATCAACCTCGTTCTTGATCTTGATCAGCGCATCCAGAACCATCGGACCACAATTGGCCAGGTCGACTTCGAAGGTGTCCGTGCGCGGGTTCGCGCCGTCGTCGGGACTCCATCGATAGACCTTGAACTGTTTCGGCGACTTCGCGCCCGGGGCCGGGAAGTGCTTGCCCTTGCCGATCTTGGAATTCTTGGGGAGGGAAAACTCAGCCATGGATCACCTCAGACTTCAGGGCGGCCGGCCAGATGACGGCTCCAGCCACCGGACAGGACGAATCGGGGAAAAGTGATGAACTGCTCGGCGAACACCCGTGCCAGAAAATCGACGGGGCCGCCAAAAGGCACCGGCGGTTCCGGCTCGCGCTTGTGAGCCACGCCTTGCAGCAGGAATGCAAAAACCATGATCAGCACGCAGATGCCTGCCGGCAGCCAGGCACCGAGTAATGCCAATCGAACCGCAGCCAGAGTACCGGCAATGAACATCGGCACGGCGATCATGTGCACCAGCAGGTTTGCGCGGCTCCGGTGGTTGCGCCCGTACAGGCGCCACTGCCAGGCCAGCAAGCCGCCGCTGCGGTCGTTCGGGTCCATCAGTACTTGCGCTCCATCGGCGGCACCGGATCGACATCACCGTTCGTGTTCATGTGCACCGGACGGTACTCAAAACCGGCCTTGCCCGCGGAGTCGATCGACACCAGCGTATGCTTCATCCAGGTTTCGTCGTCACGCGCCGGGAAATCCTCTCGTGCATGCGCACCGCGGCTCTCGGTCCGGTGTTCGGCCGAGTAGATCGTCGCAACGGCCTGACCGAGGAGGTTCTGCAACTCCAGCGTTTCAACGAGATCGGAGTTCCATACCAGCGACCGGTCGGTGACCTTCACATCGGCGAACGAGTCGAAGATCTCGGTCATCTTGCGGCAACCTTCCTTCAGGGTATCGCCGGTGCGGAACACCGCGGCGTCACGCTGCATCGTTCGCTGCATGTTGAGGCGGATGTCGGCCGTCGGCGTGCTGCCCTTGGCATGACGGAGCTTGTCGAGGTTGGCCAGTGCCGCGTCGCAGGCGTCCTTGGCGAGAGGCTTCTGTGCGCCGTTCGGCTTGATGACTTCGGCCGCGCGATTGGCCGCAGCGCGGCCGAACACCACTAGGTCGAGCAGAGAGTTCGAACCGAGGCGGTTCGCACCATGCACCGACACACAGGCTGCTTCGCCGATGGCGAACAAGCCAGGCACGACGTGATCGGGGTCGTCCCCTTTCTTGATGACCACTTCGCCGTGGAAGTTGGTCGGAATGCCGCCCATGTTGTAGTGAACGGTCGGCAGTACGGGAATCGGCTCGCGCGTGACGTCGACCCCGGCAAAGATGCGAGCAGACTCGGCAATACCCGGCAGCTTCTCGTGAATCGTGGCGGCGCCCAGATGTTCCAGATGCAGATGGATATGGTCGTTCTCGGCACCGACACCACGCCCTTCGCGGACTTCGATCGTCATGCATCGGCTGACCATGTCACGGGGCGCAAGATCCTTGACGCTCGGTGCATATCGCTCCATGAACCGCTCACCCTTGCTGTTGGTGAGGTAGCCGCCTTCACCGCGCACACCTTCGGTGATCAGGCAGCCGGCACCATAGATGCCGGTCGGATGGAACTGCACGAACTCCATGTCCTGCAGTGGCAGGCCGGCACGCAGCACCATGCCACCGCCGTCACCTGTACACGTGTGCGCGCTGGTGCACGAGAAATAAGCACGACCATAACCACCGGTTGCCAGCACGACAGCCTGGGCCCGGAACAGATGCAGTGTCCCTTCCGCCATGTCGAGCGAGATCACGCCCCGACAGGCACCGTGCTGGTCAAAAATCAGGTCGAGCGCAAAATGTTCGATGTAGAACCGCGCGTCGTACTTCAACGACTGCTGGTACAGCGAATGCAGAATGGCATGACCGGTACGATCGGCCGCTGCACAGGTGCGTTGCGCCGGCGGTCCTTTGCCGAACTGCGTGGTCATGCCACCGAACGGTCGCTGATAGATCTTGCCGTCATCGGTACGCGAGAACGGCACGCCATAGTGTTCGAGTTCGATGACCGCCGGAATCGCTTCGCGGCACATGTACTCGATCGCGTCCTGGTCACCCAACCAATCCGATCCCTTGACGGTGTCGAAAAAGTGCCAGCGCCAATCGTCCGGCCCCATGTTCGCCAGTGCTGCCGACATACCGCCCTGTGCTGCCACGGTGTGCGAACGGGTTGGAAACACCTTGGTGACGCAGGCTGTGGACAGGCCCTTTGCAGCCATGCCCATGGTGGCGCGCAATCCGGCGCCACCGGCGCCGACCACGACAACATCGTATTTGTGTTCAATGATCTTGTAGGCGTCGTTCGCCATGACTCAGGCTCCCAGGACGATGCGAATCAACGCAAACGCAGTGGCCAGTGCGGCCAGAAAGGCGATCAGCTTGATCGCCACCTGCAGGCCGACTTCCAGCCAGCGGGTGTGAATGTAATCCTCGATGACCACCTGCACGCCCAGAAGTGCGTGATAGATGAGCGCGAGCATGAAGGTGAGCAGCAGGAACGCATTCATTGGCTGTGCCACGTAGACGCGTGCATCACTGTATGGCTGGCCGAGCACCGGCAAGACACAGCTCAGGAACCAGATCGACAGCGGCAGCAGCAGCACGGCAGAAACACGTTGCGCCGACCAATGCGCCACACCTTCACGGGCGGACCCAAGTCCGCGAACGCGACCCAGCGGAGTCTGGAGACTCATGCGGCACCTCCGTTCATGGCCCGCCATGCAAGCAAGGCCGTAATGACGATACTCAGCACCACAACGGCCCAGCCGCTGCGGTAGGCACTTGGGATATCGAGGCCGTAGCCGGCGTCCCACACCAGATGGCGAATGCCATTCAGCAGGTGGTAGACAAGACTGAAGACGAACACGTAGAAGCCGGCGCAGACCAGCCATTTGACGATGCTGCCGTTGGCAAAGGCCTGCAGGTGTTCATGATGGTCGGGCCCTTGGGCCAGGATCAGAACCCAACCGACCAGCAAGGTGCCGCCTAGCGACAACAGCAATCCGGTGATCCGATGCAGGATCGACAGAGTCGCAGTGAGCTGCGGTCGATAGACCTGCAGATGGGGTGACAGGGGGCGTTCTACGGCCATGAAAAGCACCTCTTATCCACGGTGCGGGTGCCAGGGCAACCCGCGGCAGTTTTACATCGAGCCCTGAAAACAGGGCTCCCATTCTCGCCGACACCCCGCATGTGCAGGATTCGGCCGGGCACACCATCGCTGGTTTGCCGTGTGTTCGATGGTGAGGCGCCAAACCTCACCATGGCGTCAAAAATCTATGCAGCGACCGTTCTTTTCCCAATCTCCGAAACGGGTCGGTTCCGGCCCATCGCGTCCACCAATTTCGCGCGCCGGCACCGGCACGACCGGCGAGTCGCTGGCGACCTCGGGTGCAGGCGTTGCGGATGGAGCAGGATTGGAATCGGGTGGAGACACTTGTATAGGATTGCCGGCACCCCGATATGGGGTTGTGCACCCTTTGAAGGTTAGCCCGCACGCATGGACCGGACAAGCGGTTTACAAGCATCCGTTTTGCCGCTAGGAAAAGTTTGATGACGCCCGACACCACCGAAAACAAACGTATCGGCCTGATTGGCCTGTCAGGTCCAGATGCGGCCGGTTTTGCCCAGTCCCAATTCTCGAGCGATGTGAAGGCCTTGCAACCAGGCAAGGGCCACTGGAGCGCCTGGCTGAATCCTCAGGGCCGCGTCATCACGTTCTTCCCTCTGTTCCGTCTGACCGAAGATCGATTTATCGCTGCCATCGCATTCGGTCGGGCCCAGGAAATCCGCGACCGACTGAACCGATTCGTGTTTCGAAGCAAGGTCAAGCTAGACCTGCGCGCCGATCTCTCCCTTCATGCCGGCGCTCAAGTTGCCGAAGATGCGGTGGCACAGCTGACTGGCCCGGATCCGGAGCAGGCGTTTTGGCTGTCCCCGGCTGCGATTGAGAGCGATCTTCCCGGGTCCCGGGAACTGCAGGCAGGGCTGCCGTTTCTCGCATCGGAGGTCGCCGAGTCATGCGTGGCTCACGCGATGGGCCTGAAGCGCCTCAACGCAATCAGCGTCAACAAAGGCTGCTACCCCGGACAGGAAATCGTCGCGCGAACGCATTTTCTGGGGCGAAACAAGCGAGCCCTGTGTCTGCTGACTGGCGTGGCAGGCAGCCAAATCGGCGAAGCGATTCTGGGGTCAGACCGCGCCAACCCGATTGGTGAGCTCGTCTGGGTCCTGGGCGATCAGGCACTGGCCGTATTGCACAGCCCACAGGACGGCATGGAACTTCACAATCTGCGCGAACAACAGCCTGTATTGGCTCGAATTTTCGCCGATTCCTGAACATTCGTTTCCTGCTCGCCATCGCTGCCCCCTTCGACCATTGGCAGCGTGGGAAAGTCGTGATATGACACGACCAATGCTTGAATCACGTAAGGAAGGAACCATGAAACAGACGCTCACCCGCATGTGTGTCGCACTGTCACTTGCCCTGACCGCCGGGTCGGTTGCTTCGGCGGAATTCAAGATTGCCATCGAACCGCATTACAGCCCGCAGCGAGCCGCCGAAGTCTATGCGCCGCTCGCGGATTATCTGAACAAGGCGCTGAAGCCGCTCAAC
>JBEIPT010000427.1:0-3281 GCA_040376895.1 Lysobacteraceae bacterium
AACCCGGTCGCATCGCGGCTGAAGTCGCTCCCACAGCCGTTGCCATTTGGAATTGGGTTAGCGGCAAGCCGGCACTGTCGGAGCTGCCACGCGCGTATTGGTTGCCCGAATCGCGGTTGCTGCAAACACCCACAATGTCATTTTGATCAATGATTTAGCCTATGTCGTCATGGAGGGGCCGCGCAGCGGCCTGCGGCAATCTTGTGCTTGCTGTCACACATGAGGCATTGAAGTGGTTCCCATGCGGTCCGGGCTCGCTACGCCGACGCTTGGGTGAGCCTCGCACCTTCGGCTTCACGTGCCGATCCCGGTAAGGCTGTTTCAGCGACCATTGCCTGTAAACTCGCATCGGATTATCGGTTCGGGAGCGGGTTTCGTATGGTTGGTGGGATTGTCCGAAGATTGCTGAATCGATTCCGGAAAACACCCGGAGAGCCTGACGTTCCTGCGGCAGCACTTTCTGCATACGAATTGCGCGTCCAGCAGGAGCGCGCGAGTTATGCCGACATCATCGACGTTCACTTGTTGCCGGACATCTTCCACTACTGGTCGAACAAGTACCTGTTGCCGATGCTCCAGGAATTCGGAGCGAACAGTCCGGAAGATTTCATCGCACACTATCTGTTCCGTGCGGCACAACGCACGGGCTCGTCACATCCGCGCTTCATCAGTCTTGGTGCGGGAAATTGCGACGCTGAAGTACGGATCGCGCAGGCATTGGTCAGTCGCGGCCTGTCCACGTTCACGCTCGAATGCCTGGACTTGAATCCGGCCAGTCTGGCGCGCGGTAGCGAGTTGGCGAAAGCGGCCGGATTGGCGCAACAAGTCGTTCCAAAACTTCAAGACCTCAACATGTGGTCGCCGCAAGGTGACTATGACGGTGTCATGGCGAACCAGAGTCTCCACCACATTGTTGAACTGGAGCGCTTGTTCGATTCTGTCAGACAGGCGTTGCGGGGGCCGGGTGCCGCGTTCGTGATGTCGGACATGATCGGCCGGAACGGTCATCAGCGGTGGCCGGAAGCGCGCGAAATCGTGGATCAGTTCTGGCAGGAATTGCCGACGTCATACCGGTACCACGTACTGATAAATCGACAGGAAGATACGTTCATGGACTGGGATTGTTCCTTCGAGGGATTCGAAGGGATTCGGTCCCAGGACATCCTGCCGCTCTTGCTGGAACGGTTCGGCTTTGAAGAATTCCTGGCCTTCGGCAACGTGATCACTCCGTTCATTGACCGCGGATTCGGCCACCATTTCAGTCTCGATCGTGCCGAGGATCTCGATCTCGTCGACCGTATTCACGCCGCCGACGAAGCCGCTCTGGCCGAGGGCAGGATCAAGCCGACCCATATGCTGGCCGTGGTCGGTCTCGACAGGGACATTCCGTGTCGTTTCCGCGGCAATCTCTCGCCACAGCGAAGCGTTCGTCGACCCGACCTCTGATCTGATACTCGACTTCAGGCCGTCGCTCACGTACCCCGCGAGCTCGCCACGACTGCGAGCAACTCTTGCGCAACACTGGCGCCGGCGAGTGCCGTCATGCCGGCATGGTCGTAGGCAGGCGCCACTTCCACGACATCCATGCCGACGATGTTCAGGCCGGCCAGTCCGCGGATCAGTCGCAGGGCTTCATGGGTGCTGAATCCGCCACAGACTGGCGTGCCGGTTCCCGGCGCAAACGCCGGGTCGAGGAAGTCGATGTCGAATGTGACGTAACACGGGGTTTTGCCGACACGCTTGCGGATGGCCTGAACGGCTGCCGGAATGCCCATGTCGTGCAAGTCGGTGCCGGTGACGACTTGATAACCGTGTGTCTCGGTGTTGAACGTACGCATGCCCAACTGGATTGAGCAGGAAGGGTCCACCACGCCCTCGCGTGCGGCATGAAAGAACATCGAGCCATGGTCGATGCGGAATTCGGGTTCGGCCCAGGTGTCGCAGTGCGCGTCGAAGTGGATCAACGACAAAGCGCCGTATCGTTCGTGTAAAGCACGCAGAATCGGCAGCGATACGAAATGATCGCCGCCCAGCGCCAGCGGCATCACGCCTGCGGCGATGATTTGCCGGAAATGGTCGGTGATCTGTGTCGGTATCCGATCGGGGAATCCTTGGTCGACCAGCAAATCGCCTGTGTCGATCACGTTCAGTCGATCGAATGGGTCGAATGGCCATGCATACGGCCGACACCAGGCCAGCGATGCGGATGCCTCACGCATCGCGCGTGGCCCAAACCGTGCTCCGGGTCGATTGGTCGTGGCGAGATCGAACGGCACGCCGACAACGGCGACATCGGCGCCGGTAAGGTCTTTGCTGTATCGGCGTCGAAGGAAACTCAGCGCGCCCGAGAACGTGGGCTCACTTCGGGTGCCATAGGGCGTCTCGCGGGTGAATGCCTGATCCGTATTCGTCGGAAGCTTGTGTTCTTCGTCGATACCCATCTGTCCTCCGGCAGATCGCCGAAATGGGATATTGCGCAGGCCTGGTGCACCGGCGGGCCAGAACGGTCCGCCGGTGCACGAGTGACCGGGTCAGGATTTCAGCGCGTCGGCCGCCGGCACGTAGTCGTAGCTCAGGTCGCGGGCCACAGCTTCGTACGTGACCTTGCCCTTGTGGACGTTCAGCCCGTTCAGCAGGTGAGCGTCGTCGAGCATGGCCTGTTTGCCCTTGTTCGCCAGTTGCACGGCGAACGGCAGCGTTGCATTCGTCAGCGCGAACGTAGAGGTGCGCGCCACACCACCCGGCATGTTGGCGACGCAGTAATGGATCGCGCCATCCACTTCATAAGTCGGATTCTGGTGTGTTGTCGGTTTGCTGGTTTCGAAGCAGCCGCCCTGGTCGATGGCCACGTCGACGAGCACGGAGCCCGGACGCATCATGCCGAGGTGCTTGCGCGAAACCAGTTTCGGCGCGGCCGCACCCGGAATCAGCACGGCACCGATCACGAGATCGGTCGTTGGCAGCAAGTCTTCGATGGCATCGATGGTTGAATAGAGCGTGGTGATCTTGTCGCCATACAGCTCATCGAGATACTTGAGTCGATCCAGCGATCGGTCGAGAATCGTCACGCGGGCATTCAAGCCCATCGCCATGCGCGCGGCATTGATGCCGACGACACCGCCGCCGATCACCAGCACTTCAGCCGGCTTCACGCCCGGCACGCCGCCCAGCAATACGCCTGAGCCACCCTGAGCTTTTTCGAGCGCATGGGCGCCAGCCTGGATCGACATGCGACCAGCCACTTCGCTCATCGGTGCCAGCAGCGGCAGGCCGCCCTTGCG
>JBEIPT010000616.1:0-1627 GCA_040376895.1 Lysobacteraceae bacterium
ATGTTCGATTCCACCGACGCCATGGTGCGCATCGACATGAGCGAATTCATGGAGAAACATTCGGTGAGCCGATTGATCGGTGCGCCCCCGGGTTATGTCGGTTATGACGAAGGCGGTTATCTCACCGAAGCCGTGCGTCGCCGTCCGTACAGCGTGATCCTGCTCGACGAAGTCGAGAAGGCGCATCCGGACGTGTTCAACGTGTTGCTGCAAGTGCTCGACGACGGACGTCTGACCGATGGTCAGGGCCGCACCGTCGATTTCCGCAACACGGTGATCGTGATGACCTCGAACCTGGGTTCGCAGATGATCCAGGAGTACGCGGCGCGCAACGACTATCAGGGCATGCGCAAGGCAGTTCTGGAAGTGGTTCAGAGCCACTTCCGGCCGGAGTTCATCAACCGACTCGATGAGTTGGTGGTGTTCCACCCGCTGGGCCGCGAGCACATCCGCAACATCGCGCGCATCCAGACGCAGCATCTGGCCAAACGCCTTGCCGAACGGCAGATCCGCATCTCGATCAGCGACTCGGCGCTCGATCTGCTCGGCGACGTGGGTTTTGATCCAGTGTATGGCGCACGGCCACTGAAACGGGCGATCCAGACCCAACTGGAGAATCCATTGGCGACGAAAATCCTGGGCAGCGAGTTCGTGGCGAACGACACCATTGTCGTCGACGTGTTCAACGGCCGAATCGTGTTCAGCAAACAATGATCGGTTGGCCCCGCCATGTTGCAATGAAGCCGCGGCGCTGGTTCTGGCCGGCGTCGTGGCTGTTTCTGATGCTGACATTACCGGCGTTCACCAGCGCCGCGGAAGCGCCTTTGCGGGTGTTGTTGGTGGGCAACAGCCTCATTTACCACAACGACCTCGCAGCACATCTGTCCGCGTTGGGCACCAGCGCAACCGGTCGTGACGTCCAGGTCGAAATGATCACCGGCCCCGGTGCACGAATCAATCAACACCAGGAACTCGGACTCGTGCAGGCTGAGCTGGCGCGCGGCGATTACGACTGGGTGGCCTTGCAGGAATGGGGCGGCGGACTCAACTGCGACGTCGAACTGGCGGAATTCGGATATGACTGCAACCGCGCGCACGAAGCGCATCGGCAATTGGTCGATGCAGCCAGGACAAACGGAACCAAAGTGTTGCTGCTGGGCACCTATGCCAAACGAACCTCCAGGGCCCTCACACTCGCAAGCAATGAGGCAAAACTCGCTCGCGAACTCGGTGTCGCACACGTCTCGCTCGGCGACCTGCCGAAACTCGTCAAGGAGTGGCCGGATCAACCATGGTTCGATGTCGATGGTTATCACCCCGGCCCGGCCACCACGGCGTTGATGGCCTTTCGCCTGCTTGAACGGATGATCCCCGGCGCGCGGCCGTACTTGCCGACTCCCGTTCAATATCTCGATTACCGTGGTCGACAGTGCCCACGTGCGAGCGTTCCCGCAGCGATCCAGCAGACTGGTGCTGCGACACTGAATACCACCGTACGAGCACCCGGCTGGGCGTGGTCGCGTTTTCGGGCAGACGCTGAAGCAGATCCGGATCGCAGCTGAAGGCGCGGCGGTCTCGTGCTTCGCGTTGCGAAGTACGAGGGCGAAGTGTTTGCCTAAACCCCAAC
>JBEIPT010000144.1:0-8829 GCA_040376895.1 Lysobacteraceae bacterium
CCATTGCGCATCCACTTCCGTCATTCCCGCCCTCATTTCCGTCATTCCCGCGAAAGCGGGAATCCACTCGCTGCGACACCAGTGGAAGGCTTCAGGCGACCTGGTGGATCCCCGCATCCGCCGGGATGACGGGGTAGTTTCGGCTTGCGTCAACTCCGGTTCGGCGGCATCTTGATGTCACGATCAACACCGAAACATCGCCCTTGCCCGCAATCAGAACACACAGACAAAAAAACGCCGGCACGTGGCCGGCGTTTCTTCTGCAACCGATATGCCAACCTCAGTCGGCCGCCACCGGCTTCTTGGCGCCGATGTGCTTCTCGAAGAATTCGTACATCTTCGTGTACAGCGCCACGCGGTTTTCGATCTGATAGAAACCGTGGCCTTCCGGCTTCACCATTTCTTCGTAGTCCTTGCCGATGCCGTCCAGCGCCTTCTTCAAGCGCTCGTAATGACCCACCGGGACACGGACGTCATTCGAGCCGTGCACGATGAACAGCTCGGCCTTGATGCGGCTGACGTTGTGAACCGGCGACACCTTGCGCAGGGCCTCCAGGTCGTCGCCGATGTAGGCGCTCGACCACTGTTCCATACGCTTCTTCTGTTCCGAACCACCGCGGTCACCGTCGGAACCATCACCTTGACGGAACCAGATCATGTCGTACACACCGACATAACCCACACCGCACTTGTACAGGTCGGGTTCCTTGATCACACCCGCCAAGGTCGCGTAACCACCGTAGCTGCCGCCGTAGATGCAGATGCGCTCCGGATCGGCGATGCCCTGCTCGATCGCCCACTTGGTGGCGTCCGTGACGTCGTCCTGCATCACCAGGCCCCACTGGCGACGACCCTTGTCCATGAAGTCCTTGCCACGATTGCCCGAACCGCGATAGTTCACCTGCAGCGTGGCGTAACCACGGTTCGCGAAGAACTGCGCTTCCGGGAAATACTGCCAGCGGTCATACGGCCCGAACGGGCCTCCGTGTACGTTCACGATCAACGGCAGCTTTGTTTTCTGGTCGTTCGGACGCGTCAGCATGGCGTGCATCTTCAGGCCATCACGCGCGGCAATGGTCACGGGCTCCATCTCGGCCAACTGGTCGGCCTTGAGCTTCGGCAGTGCGGCGGCCAGGAACTTCGCCTTCATGGTGTCGACTTCGAACAGGTAGAACTCGCCCGGATTGCGGTCCGAACGCGTGATCACGATCGCCTTCTTGCCGTCGTCGGTGTATGAGGTCACTTCGACGTCCTGGCCCTTGAATGCGGCTTCCAGCGACTGGACGAACTTGGAATCCTGTGCCTTGCTGGTGAAGTAAAGGCGCTCGCCGCGACCCTTGTCGGCAAACACGCCGAGCACTTCGCCATCGTGTCCGTAGATGCCGGTCGTGATGTCGACTTCGTCATCGCGGTGGATCAACTTGAGTTCCGACGAGTTGAAGTCGTAAGAGAACACGCCCATCCGTGCATCGGTCGCCATGTCGAAGTCAGAGGCAAAGTAGGCCGTCTGGTTGTCGGCAGAGAAACCGATGGCATCAAACTGCGGCTGCTTGCGGACGGACTTCACGGTCACCTTGTTCCAGATGTCCCCATCGCGCGCGTGAATGACGGTCTGGTTGCTGTCGATGTCCTCGCCTTCGACGAATTCAACGGCAATACGGACCTTGCCCTTGTTGTCCGCAATCAACGAATACGGATTGAACAATTCCGGTTGCTCGGAAGCCAGGAACTGCAGGTTGCCGTCATAGATATTGAGCTTGTGCACACGCTCGGTGCCGCCATCGAAGAAATGGCTCTTCGCGATCAGCACGAATTTGTCGTCACCCGGAAGCAGACTCAACAGGCGGTAACCGGAGCGCTGCATCTCGAAGATCTGGCGACGCTTGCTGCCATCGATGTTGGCCGCATAGAGATGCGCCGGCCGACCGAGGTTGTCGAGGTTGCCGGTGACTTTGCCGACCGACATCAACACGCGCTCGTTGTTGCCCCAGTAGAAATTCAGCACATGCATCTGCTCGCCGAATCCGAAGCTCGAGAGAATCTTCTTCTCGGCGAGGTTCATGACGGCCAGCTTCACTTCGGTGCCTTCTTCGTAGGTGAACGCGATGTTCTCGCCATCCGGCGACACCTGCATGCTCACGAACTGACGATGGTCAAAGAAATCCTTGAGAGGAATTTGCTCGGTCGCACACACCAAACCTGCCCAGAACAGGGCAAACGTGGCCAAAAGGGTTTTGATCTTCATGGTCGCTCCAGTCGGTAACATCAAGTCACAGATATTAACCCGAGCGAGGCAATTCCGTGTGAACGCGTGTTTGACAGTGCTCCGGGCCGATCACATCGACTCCGGTCGCGCGGATTCCTTCTGATTGACCACATCGGCCTCGAAGATCTGCTGAAGTTCGGCCAACGCCTCACGGGTACTCTGGATGATCTTTTCCTCGTCATTGCGCATCTGGAACTGCGCCTTGAGGATGGTCTCATCGTGGACCCGGAACTGCTCGACCCGCTGCCCGGCGCGATCGTCGTCCATCCCGAGCAGATGCAAAGTCCGCCGCGCCATCTTCAGGCTGGAATGGAACGTCTCGCGCGTGACCACGTCAACATCGGCTTCCCACAATCCGAACACATGGCGGCGATTGCGCGCCCGCGCAATGATCCGGACATGGGGATACAGGCGCTTGACGAGCTTGGCGATGCGTACACTTTCGTCCGGGTTGTCCATTGCCAGCACGAACAGCTCGGCATGCTCCAGCCGCGCCGCGCGCAGGGTTTCAGGGCGACCGGGATCGCCGTAATAGATCAGGCTGCCGAAACGCCGCGACAGGTCAACCTGTTCGACACTGTGCTCCAGCGCAAGGAACGGAATGTTGCTGGCGCGCAGAACACGGCCGACGATCTGGCCGACACGACCGAAGCCTGCAATGACCACACGCGGATGTTCGTGCCCCGGCACTTCGTCGAACGGCCGCGTCGATTCGGGCTGCAATCGTGAAACCCAGTGTTCGACGGCGATCACCAGAATCGGCGTCAGCGCCATCGAAATGACGATACACGCCGACAGCAGGTCACGCTCGGCATTCGCCATGACGCCCGTCTCGGAAGCGAGACCCAGCAGAACGAACGCGAACTCGCCGCCCTGGGCGATGACCGCGGCCAACCTGACGGCGTCGCGTTTGGCCAATCGCGCCAGAAACCGACCCAGTGCAAACAGGATGCTGCCCTTGACGACAAACAGCACCAGCACACCTAGCAAGACCACATCGATCTTCGCCAGTACCAGCGGCCAGTCGACCGACATGCCGACACTCAGGAAAAAGAGCCCGAGCAGCAAACCCTTGAACGGTTCGAGATGGGACTCAACCTCATGACGGTACTCGCTGTCGGCCAACAGGATGCCGGCCAGAAAAGCGCCAAGCGGCATGGAGAGCCCGGCGAGCCCGGTGATCCATGCTGTCCCCAAAGCCACGAACAAGGTGGCCGCAGAGAACACTTCGACACTCTTGGACTGTGCCGCCACACGGAACAACGGGCGCACCAGATAACGGCCAAACACGATGACCGCGGCAACGCTGCCGATCGCCTTGACGAGGCCCAACCAGGAGAATCCGGTTTCGGCGGTTGCCGCGGCACCCAGCAGGGGAATCACTGCGAGCGCAGGGATGGCCGCAAGATCCTGGAACAGCAGGATCCCGAGCGCACTTCGGCCATGGGGTTCACCAATCTGCTTGCGTTCGGCCAGCAACTGCACGCCGATCGCGGTCGAAGAAAGTGCCAGCGCCCCACCGGCCACGACCGACAGTCGCCAGTCCTGCCCCATCGCCAGCCCAATCACGGTGAATGCGGCGGCAGTAACCGCAAACTGGATCGAGCCCGCGCCGAACACGGCGCGCCGCATCAGCCATAGACGCGCCGGCGAGAGCTCCAGTCCGACCAGGAACATCAGCAACACAACACCCAGTTCGGCAACTTGTTTCTGTTGTTCGGTTTCGTCCACCAGGCCAAAGGCAGTGGGCCCCAACAGGGCGCCGGCAACCAGATACGCAAGTACTCCGCCGAGTCTCAATCGAATGAACACCGGCACCGCCACCACGACGGCAGCCAGCAGGAGCAAGGCCTGATCCAACCAATCAGCTTCGTGCATGAGTTCCTCTGAAGGATACTTTTGTTGGTGGAATCATTTGACCATCGCGCTCGACTGGCCGTGCGCAAACTTGAGCTCGAGATCGTCACCGGATTGAACGTCGGCAGCATCGGTCACGACTCGACCTTCATGCAACACGATCGCATAGCCTCGCTCAAGGGTCTCCAGCGGGCTGAGTGCATGCAAGCCACCGCCAAGCGAGGCCAGCCTCGACTGTTCGCGTTGCAGCTGAGACCGCATCAGTGTCTGCAATTGATCATGCAGTTTCTGTCCGTGGGTCCGCAGGCGTTGCACACGAACCGCCGGTTGCGCTGCCAACAAGGCATGGCGGGCTTGGCCCAGCCGACGTTGTGGCGACGCCAGAACCGCATTCGTCGCAGCACCCAGACGTGCACCCAGGGCATCCAGGCGCGCCCGCCAGTGGCGCAGTCGTTGGGCCGGATCCGCCGCCCTGAGCGCCTCGCCCTGGACATCCAGCCGCAATCGACATTGCGTGAGACGGGCATGCTGTGCCCGAATCAAACGATCGCTCAGATCGTCCAGCCGCTGGGCCAGTTCAGATTGGTCGGGCACCAGCAACTCGGCAGCAGCAGAAGGAGTGGCGGCGCGCAAATCGGCCGCCAGTTCGGCGAGCGTCAGATCCACTTCATGGCCGATCGCCGCGATCACCGGCAGTCGGGAAGCGGCAATGGCGCGAACGAGGCCTTCGTCGTTGAACGCGAAGAGGTCTTCGATCGAACCACCACCGCGAGTGATGACGATGGCGTCATAGGCCTGCGTGTTGGCAAAAGCCAAAGCCCGGCGAAGCTGTGCCGGCGCCTCGGCGCCTTGCACCAGACTCGGCAGTAGATCCACCTTCAGCAAGGGGTAGCGTCGCTCCAGCACGGTGCGCACGTCGTGCCATGCAGCACCCTGCGGCGATGTAATCACCGCCACATGTACCGGGAAGCGCGGCAACACACGCTTGCGCTCGGCACTGAACAAACCTTCGGCCACCAGCCGCGCCTTGGTCTCCTCCAGTTGCCGCATCAGCGCACCAAGGCCTTGGGCCTCCATGTGCTCGACCTGCAGTTGCAAATCTCCTCGCGGCTCGTACAGGGTGACGCGCGCGCGGACCAGAACCCGGTCGCCATTCACCGGCCGCATCCGCAGCAACTGATTGCGGTTGCGGAACATCACGCAACGCAGCTCGGCAGACGGGTCTTTCAGCGAGAAATACCAATGCGGTGAATTCGAGGGCCGGAAGTTGCTGATCTCCCCTTCGATCCACAGCATCGGCACTTCCTGCTCAAGCAGACTGCGCAGGGTGCCGTTGAGGGCGGAGGGAGTGAATACCTGCCGTTGCAGAAGGGTGTCGTCGGTCATGGCGGAAAACTATCAGCTTGAGCGCAAGAACGATCATTCCGACATTGCCAGAATGCAGGACACCGGGTTAACTTCGTGAGGTCCACCCACCGGAGTCCGGGCGCATGGAAGCGGATCTGAACCAGATCGACCCCCTGCGGCGCGTTGCCCGCGAACTGATCGAGCGCGGCCGAACCCTGATCGTCACGTGGCCTCTGGTGGCCGTTTCCGAGTGGTATGAACGCCTGGAAGAACTCGGCACGCTGGCGGATCGCCGTCAGGAAACGGCGATCTACGACGCGGCCCTGGAACTGACGGTCTATCTGAGCTCACTCGTTGAGGGCGGCCTGGAAGCCAATCCGGTGCAACGCGAGCGCAGCCAGTTGCTGCTGCAGGCTCTGGCCGATGTGGTCGGCGAAGGTCTGGCAGGTCCGGCACCGGCGCGGCAGGTCCGGGCAACGTCGAGCAATCATCCAGTGGTCTACTACTTGCGCGCCGATGACCGGGAACTGCCTGGACTCAGTGCCCAACTCGGCCATGAACGCTTCGTCGTGCGGAGCTTCAATGACGGCAACCGCGCACTGGCAGACGGTAAACACATGCCACCTACGGCAGTCATCGTCGATCAGGGCATGGTCGCTTGGTTGTCGCGCGTGATCGACCAGACGGAACGGATGTCCGACGACCGTCGGCGTCCGGTCGCGATTGTCCTGTGTGATGGCGGTGACGTCCGCAACCGCTTGTTTGCGCAGCGTTCGGGCGCGGAGGCTGTGCTCGAAGGGGCCGACGCCATTCGCACCGTGGCGCGCCTCCAGGAACTGCTGATCGCCCAGCGCCAGAATGTTGCCCGTGTCCTGATCATCGATGACGACCAGCATATGGGGCAATTCTGCGAGTCGGTGCTGTCGTTCATGGGCATGATCAGCAAACGCACGACATCGGCGCGCGAAGGCCTCGAGGCGATTTCCGAGTTCAAACCGGATCTGGTGCTGCTCGATCTGTATCTGCCCGACATGAACGGCATCGAAGTCGCACAGCTCATTCGTGAGCGACCGAACATGGCGCTCGTGCCCATCGTGTTCATGTCCGGCGAGGAAGATCTGGACAAGCGCTTCGATGCGATCCGCATGGGCGGCGACGATTTCCTCGGCAAACCGATCAAACCGCGCCATCTGCTCGCCTCGGTGCTGAGCCGCGTGAACCGCTCCCGATTGCTGTTGGCGCAGGCGCAACATGCCGGCTGGAGCCAGCATGTTGAAGGACACGCCGGCAAGGTCGACCGCGCGACGCTGGTGCACGATATCGAGCGCGCCCGGCGCGGTGAACTCGGCGAATGTGTCGGCCTGGTCATGTTGTCCGTCGACGACGTGCCGGCGCTGTCGCGACGGCTCGGTTTCGTGCGCACGGGCGATCTGGCCCATCAGATCGGCAATGCGCTCGCAGGCGAGGCAGGGTTGAAGAGCGGCATCTGTGCACTCGGCGAGTTTTCCTTTCTGGCGCTCATGCAGGTATCGAGCGAAGGCGCCTTGCGTGTGGCATCCGAGAACATGCGGGTCCGCTTGTCCGGGCGCGGCTGGCTGTCGGCCGAAGCCCCGGTCCGGATCAGCTTCAGTCTGGGCAGCGTGCGTGCCGACAGCGGTGGACTGACGGTCGAAACCTTGTTGGCCAAGGTGGCGGAATGCACGAAGGATGCCCAGGACCAAGGTGGCGGTCGCAGCATGCATGCGTTTGTGGTGAGTGAGACGGGCCCGGGCGAAAGCACCGAGCAGAAACTCGCACGCGCAATCCTCCGCCGACCGTTGCTGCCGGACACCACCCAATTTCAGTTCCAGCAGATCGTTCCCCTCAAGGGACAACTCAATGGCCAGTTCCGAACCCGGATGTTCCTGAGGGCGCCCAAAACGTCCGTGGCGGGATCGATCCCGAGTTCCGTGTATCAGCCGATCATCGACGAGTTGCATGTTGGCCGGAACGTCAACCGATTCCAGTTGCATGTGCTGGCGCAAATGGCGCGGCGGATCATTGGTGATCTGGGCGAAGCACGACTGTTCGTGGACATCAGCCGCGAAACGCTGTTCGAGGAGAGTTTTGCGGAATGGCTTGCGGCCGATCTGCACGGGGTCCAGGTCGATGCAGACGTGCTGGCACTGGTGTTGAACATCGAGGAACTGATCGACGATCTGCCGCGGGCGTCACGGGCGCTGGAGTCTGCCCAGATGAGTGGTGTCCGTCTGTGCCTGCGCGGCTTCGAGCAGTTCGGCCGCGATCAGCAGCGGCTATGCCGGTTGCCCAGTGTTTACGCCAACTTTCTGGAGTGGCCAAGGACCGACACACCCGCCGAACGCGAAGCGGCGAATGAAGCACGCCGGAAGCTCGTTGCGGAATCGGTCAAGAATGGCAAGATCATCATCGCAACCGACGTGGACGATCCGGCGGCATTGGGCGAATTGTTCCGCGAAGGGGTGCACTACGTGCTCGGCCCGGCCGTCAGCGACTGGCAGGACCGCCCGGTGCTCGGCGCACAAACCCAGAAAGCCTGAATCTCTTTTGCCTTGGTTTCCGAAAAACCAGGCCGGGAAACCAAAAAAGGCCAGTCGCACGCGACTGGCCTTTGAATTGGTCGGGGCGAGAGGATTCGAACCTCCGACCTCTACCTCCCGAAAGTAGCGCTCTACCAAGCTGAGCTACGCCCCGATGTGAAGGTCGGAAACTATACAGACGCAAGGAGGGCGACGCAAGCCATGGCCGACCCAGTGACTCCCGGGTGGGCGTCGGCCGCTACACTGTCGAGATGAACACACTCTTCGATCTGCTGGCGCGACGCCAATCCACACCAAGCAAGCTTTTGTCCGAACCAGGCCCCGATCCAGCGCAACTGGATTCCCTGCTTCGGCTGGCCATGCGTGTTCCCGACCACGGCAACGTAACGCCGTTCCGGATCCTGGGCATACAGGGAGAACACCGGCATCGGCTCAGCACCCGCCTCGCCGAAATCAGCGCCGCCCGGGGTGACGATCCGGCCAAGGTCGAGAAAGACCGGAATCGATTCACTCACGCGCCGCTGATTCTGGCGGTGATCGCCCAAGTGACGTCCGGCCACAAGGTACCCGAACAGGAGCAACTGCTGTCGGCCGGACTCGTCGCGTACAACTTGCTGCTGGGCGCCGAAGCACTTGGATTTGGCGCACAGTGGCTGACCGGCTGGTCGGCATACGATGCGTCGATTGCCCAATGGCTGCAACTGGCGGGCCATGAACGCGTGGTGGCCTGGATCCATATCGGCACACGCCGCGGCACCGCCCCAGCTCGGACTCGACCGGATCCATCCAGCAAGTACAGCG
>JBEIPT010000060.1:0-12516 GCA_040376895.1 Lysobacteraceae bacterium
ACAGGACGATGATCGCCACCATTTGCACAATCGTCTTGATCTTGCCCAGCAAGGCCACACGGACGCGCTTGCGTTCGCCGATTTCGGCCATCCACTCCCGCAGGGCACTGATGGTGATTTCCCGACCGACGATGATCGCGCAGACCACCGCCATCAGGATGCTGGGATCGGCCTGCACCAGCAGGAACAGCGTGATCGTCACCGCCAGCTTGTCGGCGACCGGATCAAGGAACGCACCGAGCGCCGAGGTCAGGTTGTATTTGCGTGCGATCCAGCCGTCGAGCCAGTCCGTGATGGCACCCAACGCAAAAACCGTCGCCGCGACGATGTTCGCGCCTTTGAACGGCAGATAAAACGTGACCACGATCACCGGAATCAGGGCGATTCGGAACAAGGTCAGGATGGTCGGCAGAGTGATGCGCATCGATTAACCGGGTTCAGGGATGAAGGTGAGCATAAATCCTTTCTGCCAAAGTTCTATCAACTCCGCGTACGGCAGCCAATTCGGCGACCCCGGCAGCGAGCAGGCCGTGCATGCCGCCAAACTGCTTCAGCAGCATTTGGCGGCGCAGCTTGCCAACCCCTTCGATCTCTTCCAGCAGACTTTGTTCCCGGGCCTTCTCGCGCTTCTTGCGATGCGCGGTAATGGCAAAACGGTGCGCCTCGTCCCGAATGACCTGCAACTGATGCAAACCCGGGTCCTGATCGTCGGGCCGCAAGACCCGGCCGCTGGCCAGAATGATCTGCTCGAAACCGGCCTTTCGATCGGGCCCCTTGCTGATACCGAGCACCGGCAAGAGAGCGACATCCAGTTCTTCGAGTGCCCGTCGTGCGGCAGCCACCTGCCCTGCACCACCGTCGATCAGCAGCGCGGCCGGCATGTCGAACTCACCGGTCTGCACACGCTGAACGCGGCGGCGCACAGCCTGCGCAATCGCGGCATAGTCGTCGCCGGCGGTCACGCCCTTGATGTTGAAGCGGCGATAGGCACTGCGGATGGGCCCGGTCGGCCCCAAGGCCACACAACTGGCCACGGTTGATTCGCCCTGCGTGTGACTGATGTCGAAACACTCAATACGCTGGCTGTCTTCCGGCAACTCCAGCAATTCCAGCATTTTCTGCCAGCGGTGCTGTTGCGCCGCCTCGGAATGGGCAGCGTCCAGCAGCGCATTCTGGGCATTTCGCACGGCGAGGCGCATCAATTCGACCCGATCGCCCCGCTTGGGCATCACTAGCTCAATTCGCCGCCCCGCTCGCTCGCCCAGCACCGAAGCCAGATCGTCGGGCATTTCCAGCGCATGCGACAGCAGAATCGTCCGCGGCGGCGGCAGGCCGGCATAGTGCTGGTCCAGGAACGCTTCCAGCACACCGGCGGGGGCACTGCCTTCCGGAACCGGGAACAACCAGGTCCGACTGCCTAGATTGAGCCCTTCCCGGAAAAACATCACGAACACGGCAGCACGACGATCCACGACCGATGCCGCCACCACGTCCGCATCCTGTTCCTGACCGGACACCATCTGGCGCGCCTGAACCGACCGAAGGCGCGCGATCGCATCCCGAAGTTCCGCGGCCTGTTCGAAGGCCAGAGCCTTGCTGGCTGCCTCCATGTTGCGGATGAGTTCGTCGATCAACTCATGCGAGCGGCCACTGAGAAACCACTCGGCGCGCCGGAGGTCTTCGGCATAACGCTCGGGGCTGATCAAGCCGACACAGGGCGCGCTGCAGCGCTGGATCTGATGCTGAAGGCAAGGTCGAGTGCGGTGCCGGAACACGGTGTCTTCGCAGCTTCGCAGCCGGAACAGCTTCTGCAGGCGGTCAATGGCTTCACGAACCGCAACCGTGCTCGGAAACGGACCGAAATAGCGCCCTTTGCCGCGAGCCCCTCGATGAAACGCCAGGCGCGGGAACTCGGCGGCCGAAAAATGGATGTAGGGATAACTCTTGTCGTCACGCAGCAGGATGTTGAAGCGCGGCTTCAGGGACTTGATGAGCTCGTTTTCGAGCAACAATGCCTCGGATTCGGTTCGGGTGATCGTGAATACGACCTCCGCGATCGACTGAACCATCAACTGGATCCGTGCTTCCAGTTGTGGCCGGGCAAAATAGGAACCAACCCGTTTGCGGAGATTCTTGGCCTTGCCGACATACAAGACGCGCTGCTCGGCATCGAGCATCCGGTAGACACCGGGCGCGGTCGGCAAGGTAGCCGCGAAGCTTCGTCCGTCAAAGCCTTCGGACGGCGACGGCAATTCGTCCACTGGAGCTTACTCGGCGATCGGCAAGCGCAGTGCCTGGCCGCTGGCCGTATCGATGCGCACGATCTCGTGTGCGCCGGTATTCGCGATCCAGATTTTCCCGGGCGTCGACTTGACGTCGGCCGGCAGCAGGAACTTGTAAGGCAGATTGATCGTCTTGGCGCCGCCACCGCGCAGTGACAAAGCCTTCAACTTGTTGTTGTAAGTATCTACAACCCAAAGGATTTGTCCGTTCGGATCTACTGCACAGCCCATCGGGCCCTGCAAGCGCACTGCCGCGGGAAGTCCGTCGATATCGCCGAACTCGTAGGGACCGGCTCCGACCAGCGTCTGCAAACGCCCGTCCGGGCGCACGGCGCGCACCGACGATGAATCGGAGTCCACCACGTACAGCGTTTGGTTCCCGTACGACAGCCCGACCGGTCGTGCAAAGGTGGCATACAGGCCTTCGCCATCATCGCGGCCATGATTGCCCGATCCGGAGAACGGCAGCAGACGGTTGCGCGCCAGATCGAGTGCCCAGATCTGGTTCTGGCCCGCCATCGCAATGAAGAGTTTTTCGTTCGCAACCGCGAGATCCCAAGGCGAATTGAGCGGCACATCGGTTGCGATGCTGTATTCCTGCGTCAGCGGCCGACCATGAGCGCCGGTGCCGGCGATCGTTTCGACCTCACCGCTGATCATGCGCACGCGCCGGATGCAGTGATTGCCGCGATCGGCGACGTAGAGCATGTCCTTGATCAACGCCAGGCCCTGCGGGTCGTTGAAACCCGCTTCACTGAGTTTCCCGTCGAAATGTCCGGCGGTTCCCGAGCCGATCTGTCGGATCACGCGTCCGTCGTGCGTACATTCGAGGATACGGTTGTTGCCCGAGTCGGAGACGAACAGGCCGGTTTCGGTGACCATGATCTTGCCCGGAAACCGCAGTGCCGTGCGCGGTTCCGGCCTGGAAATGCTCGGTGATGCCTCAAACGCACGCAAGTCGCGCGTCGCAGCTTCTTCGAGAAGGTCGGCAATCAGACGATCGAGTTCCTCGCGACGCCCCTCGCCGGGAAACGACCCGGCGATCCGGCCCTCGGTATCCACCACCACCGTCGTCGGCCAGGACTGCACACCATAGTGCCGCCACATCACGAAATCGGCGTCATTGATCACGGCATGCCGGATGAACATGCGATTGATGGCTTTCTGCACCACGGCCGCGGCGCGTTCCGCGTCGTACTTGGGCGTGTGCACACCAATGACGGTCATGCCGTCGTGGTACTTGCCCTCAAGGATCTTGAGTTCGGCGAGCATGTGCTGTGAATGCACGTTGCTGGCATTCCAGAAATGCAGCAGCAGAATGCGACCGCGCAAGCGCTCCCATTCAGGCCCCTGAGCCTGGTTGACCCAGATCGTGTTTTTCGGGAAAGCGGGTGCAGCGGGACGGACGGACATGGGCATCTCAGTCGAATGCCCCAGCATTATGCAATCGTTGCAATGATTTGATAAGTCCATCAATACCTTGCCGGATCAAATCAAAGCTGTGTCGGAAGTCGTCCATGGCGCCGGTATAGGGGTCGGGCACCTCTTTGCCGGACTGGCCGGCGAAGTCCAGCAACAGTTTGATCCGGCCCACCCGCTCGGCCGGGGCACGAGGCCTCAGGTGCTGCAGGTTGTGGTGGTCCATGACCAGCAGGAACTCGGCCTGGAAGTCCCGATCCAGCACACGCCGGGCAACATGTGGTTCCAGATCCAGGCCAAATTCGGCCGCAAGCTCGATGGAACGGGGGTCGGCAGGCAACCCAGAGTGATAGGCGTGCGTACCGACCGAGTCGGTACCGAACAGCCGATCCAGGCCAGATCGGGCCAGTTCCTGATCGGCATAGACCCGCGCCAGCGGCGACCGGCAGATATTGCCGGTGCAGGCGAACACCAGCATTCTTGGTGGCGTATGGGTCATGTCTCAGCCCTGGAAACAAACCAGGCCCGAACGCGGGCCAGATCTTCGGGGGTATCCACGCCAGCCGGAAACGGCTCCGGCGCCAGGCCCACCTGGATGGCATAACCTGCGTCCAGCACCCGCAGTTGTTCCAGCGATTCCAGTTGTTCGGCGGCACAGGGCGCCAGGCTGATGTAGGTCTGCAGGAACCCGGCCCGATAGGCGTAGATACCGATATGCCGCAGCCAGGCTCCCGTGTCCGGGAGCTGGTCGCGCGACACCGCAAACGCATCGCGAGCCCAGGGAATGGGCGCACGCGAAAAATACTGCGCCGCGCCACGTGAGTTTCGGACTACCTTGACCGCGCTGGTCAAAAAGAGCTCTTCGGCCGAGCTGATCGGGGTCGCGAGCGTCGCCATGGGCGCATCCGAAGCCAACAAAGCCTCGGCAGCCGCCCGGATCCCGGAAACGGGCGCCAGCGGTTCATCACCCTGAAGGTTGACGACCACCGTCTGGGCATCCCAACCTCGCAATCGGGCAACTTCTGCCAACCGCTCGGTGCCGGAAGCGTGATCGACGCGGGTCATCTGCACCGAAACACCACTGGATGCCAGTGCGTCGGCAATACGCTGGTCGTCGGTCGCAACCACCACGTCGGAGGCGCCTGCAGCCAGCGCCCGCTCGACCACACGCTCGACCATAGTTCGGCCGCCAAGATCAAGCAGGGGCTTGCCCGGCAGTCGGCTGGACGCATATCGGGCGGGTATGGCAACCACAAATCCTTGGCTCATGCTCGGTCCTGGTTTCATGCGCGCTCCTGCTGAACATGGCGCAGGCGCTTGTGCAGCAGATCGGCAAATCCATCGGGAAGTTCCACTTCGATGGGCACCATAAAAGCCTCGGGCAGGCCCAGGCAAGCACATTTGACCGCGTCTTTTTCGGTCATGACGATCGGCAAGGCGCGGTCGAAATCAAAATCCGAGCGACGGAAGTGGTGATGGTCCGGAAATGCATGCCGGACGACCTGCAAACCCTGTCGTTCCAGCATCCGGAAGAATCGTTCGGGATTACCGATACCGGCAACCGCGTGGACTTCCTGACCCTCGAAGCTCTGGATGGGTCGAGCGTGCGTCAGGTCGTTGACTGCCACCAGCCGCGTGGCACTGACTCGCATCGCGTACTCGTCCGGCCCGGCTGGTTCGCCGTTCACGACCACATAGTCCACGCGACCAGCGCGCTCTGTGGCCTCGCGCAAAGGTCCAGCCGGCAACAGCAGGCCATTGCCGAAGCGCCGCTCGCCGTCGATGACGAGAATCTCCAGATCACGCGCCATCGACCAATGCTGCAGACCGTCATCACACAGGATCACGTCACAGCCCACTCGCGCCAGCAGCAAACGCGCAGCCTCGGCCCGACGGCGACCAATCGCGACCGGACAATGTGCCGCGCGCATCAGCCACACTGGCTCATCCCCGTACTGCGCGGGATCCGCGTCCAGCGGCAACATGGCCGTGTTGTTTTCGTTGCCACCGTATCCGCGCGAGACAATGCCCGGCCGCCAGCCGCGGCGCGTGAGTTCGGTCGCCAGCCACGCCGTCAGCGGCGTCTTGCCGGTGCCGCCGACGGTAATGTTGCCGATCACCAGAACCGGAACAGGCAGGTCCGTGGCCCGTTTCAGGCCGAGTCGATACAACCGGCGCCGCACAGCCATCAAGCTCGCATAGAGGGTCGCCATCGCCCGCAGTAGCCACGGCACCGGCGCGCCGCCGTACCAGACGCGGATCAGGCCTTGCTCAAGGCGACCGCGCAGGCTCATTCGTCACGAAACTGGAGTTTGTGCAGGTGCGCATAGGCACCTTGCGCTGCCAGAAGTTCGGCATGTTTCCCGGTTTCCAGCACTCGGCCACGATCCATCACCACAACCTGGTCGGCATGCTCGATCGTCGACAGGCGATGCGCAATGACAATCGCTGTGCGGTCCTTGAGGATACGGTCCAGGGCGTCCTGGATGAGCCGTTCGGATTCGCTGTCGAGCGCCGAGGTTGCTTCGTCGAGAATGAGGATCGGCGCGTTCTTGAGGATCGCGCGGGCGATCGCCAGACGTTGGCGCTGACCACCGGACAATCGGTTGCCGCGGTCACCGATCGGCGTATCAAAACCCTGCGGCAACTCGCGAATGAATTCCAGTGCATTCGCTGCTGCAGCAGCGGCCTCGATCTCGGCTCTGCTGGCGCCCTGCAGGCTCCCGTAGGCAATGTTGTTGGCGACCGTGTCGTCGAACAGCAGGACGTTCTGACTGACCACGGCGATGTGCCGGCGCAATTCGGCCAGTGCGATCGACTCGATCGCCATGTCGCCCAGACGAATGTGCCCGGCTTGCGGTGCATAAAAACGCGGCAACAGTCGTGCAAGAGTGGTCTTGCCGCTGCCCGAACGTCCGACCAGCGCGGTCGTACGGCCTGCCGGAATGCGCAGATCGACACCGTCCAGCGCCCAGGGTTTGTCGTCGGCATACCGGAAGCGCACACCGTCGAGAACGATGTCCTGGCGTGCGTCCACCGGACTGGTTCCCGCGGCCGGTTCGGGCTGGGCGTCCAGTACCGCGAACAGACTGTCGCCGGCCGCGACACCCCGCTGCAACTGGCTTTGTACGTTGGTGAGCCGTTTCAGCGACGGCAACATGGCCATCATCGATGTCATCAGCGAGACAAACTTGCCGGCATCCAGATCCGATCCGACGGCCATTCGCCCCGCAAACCAGACCAGAGATGCCAGAGCACAGGCGGCCATGATCTGCACCAATGCCGAACTGGTCGCCTGGGTCGCGATGATCTTGCGGTTCAATCGCTCGTTGTTCTTCGCGTGGACCACGAACCGCGCAACTTCCTGTTCGCCGCCCGCATAGATCTTCACAGCCTCGACGTTGTGCAGCGATTGCTCCGCCGAATGCGCCAGACCGCTGGTGGCGTCCTGCACCCTGTGATTGAGATTCCGGTAACGCTTGCCGACCACACCGATGATGCCGGCGATCACCGGCGTCACGATCAGGATCGTCAAGGTCAGCGTGGCACTCGCGTGCAGCATCACGATCAGCAGCGCGATCAGCGTGAACACGTCGGTAACCATGATCTTCAGCGCATCAGCGCTGGCACGCGCGACCTGATCGGCGGTGTAACTGAGGCGCTGCACCATCATTGCCACCGGCTCCCGGTCGAAGCTGGAAAGGGGCAATTCCTGATACTTGGTGAGCACTTCCGAACGCAACTGGAACACGACCGAGCCGCCGATGCGCGCCATGCCCACATCGACGATGAATCCGGCGACACCGCGAACCAGAAACAGGCCGATGATCGCCAGCGGCACCCAGCGCATGACCGCCGCATCCTGGGCAACAAACGTGCCGTTGATGATCGGTTCCATCAGCCACGTGAATGCGCCGGCGGCAGCTCCTTCGATGACCATGCCGACAACTGCCAGCAAACCGAGCCCCCAGTGCTGGCGGGTATACCCGAGCAGCCGTTTGTAGACTTCAGCTGCTGGACGTTTGGTGTCGGTTTCGCTCATTTTGCCGGTGGCGCGGCGGCGCTCGGCACCGTGGCGATCGAAAGCTTCGAGAAGCCGAGTTTGCCCAACGCATCCATGGCAGTGACGACTGCCTGATGTTGCGCCTGGCCATCGGCCTTGAGCAACACCGGCTGATCGAAGTTGCCGCCCGCGGCATCTTCAAGCGCTGCTTTCAACGTATCCAGGCCCGGATTCATCACTTCGTTGGCGCCGACGAAATACTTGCCTTCACGGTCGATCGTGACGGTGAGTCCATCGCTGCGTTCGCCACTGGCTTCGTTCGATGCCTCGGGCAATTCGACCTTCATCATGCTGCGGTTTTCGAACGTCGCCGTCATGACGAAGAACAGCAAGAGCACGAGCATGACGTCGATCAGCGAGATCACGTTGATCTCGAAATCGTCGTCACGGGAAGAAGAGCCGCCGATCCTCATCGCACGCGGCTCATCGAACCACCCGCTTGGCTGCGGACGGCACCGGCACTTCCGCTTCCAGGTGGTCCAGCAGGCCAATCACCTGTTTTTCCATGCGAATGCCGTAGTCCTGCACCTTGGCGCGGAAATAGCGGTGGAAGATATAGGCCGGAATCGCCACGACCAGGCCGGCAGCCGTACATACCAGCGCCTCGCCAATCCCGCCGGCAAGATGGTTGGCGTCGCCGATGCCATGGTCAAGAATGGCGAGGAACATGTTGATCATGCCGATCACGGTGCCGAGCAAACCCGCAAGTGGAGACACCAGGGCAATGGTGCCCAGGGTCGGCAGGAACCGCTCGAGATCGTGCATGACATGGCGACCGGAGTCCTCAACACGTTCGCGGATGGCCTCCCGTCCAAGATGACGGGCGCGCAGTGCGGCAGCCAAAACGGCGCCGAGCGGCGAATTGCGTTCGAGCGCGTCCACGTGTTCCGGCTCCAGCCGGCGCTGCTGCGCCCAGCTTTTCACTTCGGCAGCCAAGCCTTCCGGCATTACCGACTTGCGCCGGAGACTCCACAGTCGCTCGCACACAATGGCAAACGCGAATGCCGACAGGATCACGATCGGAATCATCGCCTTGCCGCCAGCCATCAATAGTTCGAGCACGCCCTACTCCTTTGATTCGTCAACAAACCCGCCGAGTTTAGCAGGCTGCCGGGGACTCGCCTGTGTGTCACGGCCATTGCGGGTCAATCGCGGAATATCAACTCACGGCCGCTCTCGAAGCGAATTCGCTTGGGTTCCCAGCGCAGATCCATGTCGCCGACCGGCCAGTTCATGAATTCGGCGTCCTTGACCCGGGTCAGGGCGCGCTGCCGACCACAGCGCGCCTCGAACGTATCACCCGGGGCAAGACGACGTTGTTCTTCCAGCCAGCAATCCACGAGGACACCGAACTCTGTCGCTGGATAGTCGAGTTCGCGGACATCGATCTTGACGTCGAACGCGACAATGGCCTCGCTGCTTCGGTTGGTCAGCCGAAACGTCGTGACGGCCTTTGGATTCGTATCCGTGCCGAATCCATATATCTGGGCTTCCGTGAGCATCTCGCGCTTGACCATGGCCACGTTCAAGGCGTCGCGCAGCGGCTTGAAGCGAACGTCCCGTTCGGCCTGGCGTGCCCGGGCTTGGGCGTCCGCGACCTTCATGCGTTCTTCATGCTGCTTCTGACGTTCGATGGCCTGCGCAAATGTTCTGGCATCGACGGGGTCGTCCGGATCGCCCAGGCCGGCTGGCATATAGTCGCCATTTGTCCGCGTCACATAGGCCTCCACGCGCTGGCGGTCGGTCGGCTCCAGCTTTTCGAGTTGGGCTTGAACGGTGCTGAGGTCGGTCGTGCCAAACGGCAAGTCCGTATTCAACGGGTTGGCGGAGCGCAAGCCACCCCAGATCATCAGGGCGGCCAGGGCAACGACCAACAAGGTCCAACGATTCATGCGTGCTCCGGAATGGACAAAGACTGCCCAAGTCTAACGGCCTGCTAAAATCGCGGGCTACCCCGCCATCCGGATGGATTGGCCCTAGACCCTGGATCGCCCATGAATCAGCAATACCGCAAGAAGTTGCCGAACAGCCCTCACGACTACTTCGATGCCCATGAAGCAGTTGAGTCCATCAAGGCCGGCGCCTGGGCCACGCTGCCCTACACTGCCCGTGTGCATGCGGAGAATCTGGTGCGTCGCTGTGATCCAGCGATTCTGCGCGAGTGCCTGGAGCAGTTGGTGTTCCGCAAGCGCGAGCGCGACTTCCCGTGGTTTCCGGCGCGCGTCGTGTGCCACGACATTCTCGGCCAGACGGCGCTCGTCGATCTCGCCGGCCTGCGCGATGCGATTGCCGACCAGGGCGGCGACCCCGCCCGCGTCAATCCGGTCGTGCCGGTGCAGTTGATCGTCGACCATTCACTGGCCGTCGAATGTGGTGGCTTCGATCCGCAGGCGTTCGAGAAGAACCGCGCGATCGAGGACCGCCGCAACGAGGATCGCTTCCACTTCATCGAGTGGACCCGGCGCGCCTTCGACAACGTCGACGTGATCCCGCCCGGCAATGGCATCATGCACCAGATCAATCTGGAGCGGATGTCGCCGGTGATCGGCGTTGAACAGGGTGTTGCCTATCCGGACACCTGCGTCGGCACCGACAGCCACACCCCGCATGTCGACGCGCTCGGCGTGATCGCCGTGGGAGTCGGTGGCCTGGAAGCCGAAAACGTCATGCTGGGCCGTGCCTCCTGGATGCGTTTGCCCGACATCATCGGCGTGGAACTCGAGGGCAAGCCACAGCCGGGGATCACGGCCACCGACATCGTGCTGTCGCTGACCGAATTCCTGCGCCAGCAAAAAGTCGTCGGCGCCTATCTGGAATTCCGCGGCGAAGGTGCGACGGCACTGACACTCGGTGATCGTGCAACGATTTCCAACATGGCTCCGGAATACGGCGCCACCGCCGCGATGTTCTTCATCGATCAACAGACACTCGACTATCTGCGACTGACCGGTCGCACCGACACCCAGGTGGCACTGGTCGAGACCTACGCCAGGACCGCCGGCCTGTGGGCCGATGCGCTGGCCACGGCCGAATACGAACGCACCTTGCGCTTCAACCTGTCGTCCGTCGTACGCACGATGGCCGGGCCGTCTAACCCGCATGCCCGCGTGGCGACGGCGGATCTGGCGGCGAAAGGGATTGCCAGGGCCTGGACCGCAACGCCTGGCCTGATGCCGGACGGCGCCGTGATCATTGCCGCCATCACCAGTTGTACCAATACCTCGAATCCGCGCAACGTCATTGCTGCCGGCCTGATCGCGCGCAAGGCGAATGCCCTCGGGCTCACGCGCAAACCTTGGGTAAAGAGTTCGCTGGCGCCCGGTTCGAAGACCGTGGCGCTGTATCTGGAAGAAGCTGGCCTGAAAACCGAACTGGAAAAACTCGGCTTCGGCATCGTCGCGTTTGCATGCACCACCTGCAACGGCATGAGCGGCGCACTCGATCCGAAAATCCAGCAGGAGATCATCGACCGCGATCTGTATGCGACGGCGGTGTTGTCGGGCAACCGCAACTTCGATGGCCGGATCCATCCTTATGCGAAGCAGGCATTCCTAGCGTCACCGGCACTCGTGGTGGCGTATGCCATTGCCGGCACGATCCGCTTCGATATCGAAAAAGACGCGCTCGGCCATCATGCCGATGGCACATCGATCCTGCTGAAAGACCTCTGGCCGACCGATGCCGAAATCGATGCAATTGTGGCGTCGTCGGTCAAACCGGAACAGTTCCGCAAAGTCTACGACCCGATGTTCCGCATCAGCGTCGAACACGGCAGCCCGGTCAGCCCGCTCTATGACTGGCGCGCGCAGAGCACCTACATCCGGCGCCCGCCGTATTGGGAAGGTGCCCTCGCAAAGCCGCGCACACTGGCAAACCTGCGCCCGCTCGCCGTATTGGGCGACAACATCACGACAGACCATTTGTCGCCATCGAACGCAATCATGCTGGACAGTGCAGCGGGTGAATACCTAGCCAGGATGGGTTTGCCGGAAGAAGACTTCAATTCCTATGCGACGCATCGTGGTGACCATCTCACCGCCCAGCGCGCGACCTTTGCGAACCCGACTCTGAAAAACGAAATGGTGCGCAAGGAAGACGGCTCGGTGCGTGCAGGATACCTGGCGCGCGTGTAGCCGGAAGGCAAGCTCCTGAGAATGTGGGAATCAATCGAAACATACATGTAACGGGGCCAGCCGATGATCATTGTCGCCGGTGCCGATTACGGCCAGGGCAGCTCACGCGATTGGGCAGCAAAAGGTGTGCGGCTCGCTGGCGTCGAAGCCATCATCGCCGAGAGCTTCGAGCGGATTCACCGAACGAACCTGGTCGGCATGGGCGTTCTCCCTCTGGAATTCGTGGCGGGACAGAATCGCTTGACGCTCGCACTCGATGGCACCGAGCTGTACACGGTGACGGGCGATCGGACGCCGGGCGCGATGCTGTCGGTGCGGATCGAGCGTCGCAACGGCGAAGTCGTCCATGTGCCGGTGCGGCTCCGTCTCGACACCGCCGAAGAAGTGTCGATCTACGAAGCCGGCGGTGTCCTGCAACGATTTGCGCAGGACTTCCTGCAAGGCAAGGTGGCGTGATGAGCCAGAAATTTCCGGTCCAGCAAAAGATCGCCGCAACCTACATGCGCGGCGGCACCAGCAAGGGCGTGTTCTTCCGTCTCGAAGACCTGCCAGAGCCAGCACGAGTTCCCGGCTCAGCACGCGATGCATTGATGATGCGTGTGATCGGCTCACCCGATCC
>JBEIPT010000361.1:0-4021 GCA_040376895.1 Lysobacteraceae bacterium
CGAAGACAAGGTCCGCACGTTGATCAGCACCATCGGATTGTTCAACGCGAAAGCGAAGAATGTCATCGCCACCTGTCGCATTCTGATCGATCAGCACGACAGTGAGGTGCCGCGCACACGGGAAGCCCTGGAGGCCTTGCCGGGTGTCGGACGCAAAACCGCGAACGTGGTTCTGAACACGGCGTTCGGCGAACCAACGATGGCCGTGGACACCCACATATTCCGCGTGAGCAATCGGCTGGGACTGGCCAAGGGCAAAACCCCGCTGGCGGTGGAACAGGGTCTGTTGAAGGCGATCCCCGCGGAATTCCTGCGTGATGCCCATCACTGGCTGATCCTCCATGGTCGCTACACCTGCAAGGCCATCAAGCCGAATTGCCCGGAATGCCCGGTGCGTGATCTGTGTCCGTTCAAGCAAAAAACCCCGACCCTCTCTGCAAGCCCCTGATTTTCCAGATGATCGGGGTGAAGCAACTGCCATTGCAGTGCAACATGACGATCGGCTTGAAAGATATTCCGCTGTGGCCGGTCTACTGCCACGAATGCGGGTGCGCCGTTGGTCGTTCTTGCCAACGTCATATCCTTATTCTAATTTCGAGGCGACGAATCTTCGGAGTGGGCGCGCAGCGCTGCTCCGGTGGTTGGGCCGAGGGCCGCGCAAGCGGCAGCGTTGGCGGGCGTTACCCCGCTTTACTTGGATCTTGGAGTCTCTCATGTCGAAGAAAGTGATCAATTCAATCTCCATCGCTGTTGGCGCCGCTCTGCTGGGTTCCGTTGCCATCGCCAATGCCGGCAATGCTTTCCAGATGAACGATCTGGGCCAGGGCTACATGGTTGTTGGCGAAGCTGCTGCCGAAGGCAAGTGTGGTGAAGGCAAGTGCGGCGAAACCGCCAAGTCCGGCTCGACCGAAGCTGCCAAGACCGAAGAAGGCAAGTGCGGCGAAGGCAAGTGCGGTGAAGGCAAGAAAGAAGAAGGCAAGTGCGGCGAAGGCAAGTGTGGTGAAGCCAAGGCCGAAGAAGGCAAGTGCGGCGAAGGCAAGTGCGGCGAAGGCAAGTGCGGTGAAGGCAAGGCCGCCGCTGAAGGCAAGTGCGGCGAAGAGAAGAAGTAATCGCCGGTTTGCCGTGATGAGTCCCGCTCAATCACCATTGACCGGAGCAGGACTTGGCCTGCGACGGGCCCTTCTGGGCCCGTTGCAGGATGCCGCGACGAGTGCTGTCGACTTTCTGGAAGTGGCACCCGAAAACTGGATCGGTGTAGGTGGCAGTCTGGGCAAGAGGTTCCGGGCTCTGACCGAACGCTGGCCGTTGGTGTGTCACGGGCTGTCCCTGTCGATCGGTGCACCGAGCCCACTCGACGAGACCTTTCTCGCGAAGCTCAAACGTTTTCTCGAAATTCATCAGGTGCCGGTCTATTCCGAGCATCTCAGTTATTGCGGCGATGATGGTCATCTCTACGACCTCATGCCCATCCCGTTCACTGAAGGCGCCATCCGCCATGTCAGCGCGCGGATTCGACGCGTGCAGGAAGTGCTCGGTCGGCGCATCGCGCTGGAGAACGTCTCGTACTACACGCCGATCGGCGCCGAGATGACCGAACTCGAATTCATTCTGGAAGTCCTGCGCCGGGCCGACTGTGATTTGCTGCTCGACGTGAACAACATCCACGTCAATAGCGTCAATCACCGATACGACGCACTGTCGTTCCTGCGCGCACTGCCGCGCGAACGCGTCGCGTATGTGCACATTGCCGGCCACTACAACGAAGCACCCGACCTGATCGTCGACACCCACGGCGCCAATGTCGTGGCACCGGTCTGGAACCTGCTTGATGAGGCGTATGCCTGCTTCGGGCCCAAAGCCACACTGCTCGAGCGTGATTTCAACATCCCGCCGATGGCTGAATTGTTATCGGAGATCGAACACATTCGCAGCGCCCAGCGCAGCGCGCCGCCTTCGATCGAACGTGCCGGCACTCCGTTGCGGCAGGCCAGCTGAAGTCCATGTCCGAATCGTTTCAGCAACTGCAATACCAGTTTGCCGCACATTTGCGCGATCCGGTCGCCAACCCGCCACCGGAAGGTCTGGAAGATCGGCGACTGCAGATCTATCGCGATCTGTTCTTCAACAACATCGAAAACTTGCTGGGCTCACAGTTCCCGGTATTGAAACGACTCAAGGGTGAAAGCTGGAAGCCGCTGATCCGTCGGTTCTATGCCGAACACGAAAGCCACACGCCACTGTTTCCCGAGATCGCACGCGAATTCATGCGATATCTGGAAGACCGAAGCGATCGCGGCGAATCTGATTGGCCATTCATCCATGAGCTGGCGCACTACGAATGGGTAGAACTCGCCGTGCTGATCGACGAGGCCGACATCGACTCTTTGGACTGTGATCCCGAGGGTGATGTGGTGCTTGCTGCGCCTGTGTTTTCACCGGTGGCCTGGCTGCTCAATTACCGGTTCCCGGTGCAGCGGATCCGCGAAGACTTCATGCCGACCGAAACACCCGAGCAACCGACGTTTCTGGTGGTCGCTCGTGATCGGAAAGGGCAAGTCAGTTTCACCGAACTCAATGCGCTGTCGTTCAAATTGCTGGAACTGGTGAAAGACAATCCCGGAGTGCCCGGTCTTGAGCTCATCCAGGCCTTGCTTGAAGCCCTTGGCATGGATGGCAATGCCGAACTGATGAATTCCGCGCAGGACATGCTGCGCCGGTTCCGCGCGAAAGACATCCTGCTCGGCACCTTGCCCGATTGATTTGGCTTTCCAACCCGCCGGGTAACCCCGCGCAATTTCCGGAGCAAGCCCATGTTGTCGATCCCAAACCTCGTTTCATCGTGGGATAACCTTGTCGCAAGATTGCGTGCCGTAGGCGAAGTATTGCCGCGCCTGATCATGCGGATTGTCATGGGCTGGGAGTTCTTCGAAGCAGGCCGTGAAAAGCTGTACGGTCAGAACTGGTTCGGAGGCATCCAGGATCAGTTTCCATGGCCGTTCAACGTGATTCCGGCCGACATCAGCTGGATCATTGCCACCTGGTTCGAACTGATTGGGGCGGTCTGCCTGTGGCTCGGCCTGGCAACGCGGTTCTTCGCGTTCCAACTGCTGTTCCTCACCTTCGTCGCGACCGCTGCGGTGCATTGGCCCGACATGTTTTCGATGTGGAGTGACCTCCTCAAGGGTTATTCCATCAGCGACAACGGTCATGGCAACTTCAAGCTGCCGCTGTTGTTCGTGGTGATGCTGCTGCCGTTGATCTTCAACGGCCCGGGCAAATTCAGTCTGGACTATTTGCTGGCGCGCCAATTCAAGGCCAGTCCATGGCCTCAGCCGATCAGTGACGGGTATGCCTGGGGTATGGCTGCGTTCGTGTTCGGCTTGCCGTTCCTCATGCTGATGCCGATGTTTGGTGCAGCGTTGATGGCGGTCGGATTTGGCCTGGTGGCCGGCGAGCGGTTCCTCCGCGGCTGAGGCGTTGACTTGGATCGATGCGTGGCGCATCGTCGGGTCTCCACACGACACAAACCTGGAGCCAACATGCTGCGTCAATCCGTTTTTTCGCTGGTCTTCGGCGCACTGCTCTGGAGCTCCGCCGGACAGGCACTCGACACCGCTGGCGCAGTGAAGGCCACACCCATCTTGCAGACCACCGAGAGCTGGAATGGCGCGGCATTGGCTTACCCCGAAGGTGAGGCCGAAATTTCGGGTGTGATCGTGGAAATTGGCGTCGGCGGCGAAACCGGCTGGCACCTGCATCCCGTGCCGTCCTTCGGGATGGTGATGGAAGGCGAACTGGAAGTGAGTCTGCGCGATGGCAAGAGCAAACGATTCAAGGCCGGCGACACGCTGGCCGAGGTCGTCAACACCGAACACAATGGCCGAAACGTCGGCACCGTGCCCATCAAGCTGATGGTGTTTTATGCCGGCGCAAAGGGCAAAGAACGAACAGTCAAGTCTGCGGTGCCCTGAACTGCTGGTTCTTCTCCCGCTTGCGGGAGAAGATGCCGACAGGCAGATGA
>JBEIPT010000366.1:0-3956 GCA_040376895.1 Lysobacteraceae bacterium
ATCAACGCCCTGCAGGCAGCGATGGAAGGCTTCCAGGTCGACACGCTGGAGAACTCGCTCGGTACCGCCGACATGTACGTCACCACAACCGGCAACAAGGACGTGATCACGTTCGAGCACATGAACGCCATGAAGGACCAGGCAATCGTCTGCAACATCGGCCACTTCGACAACGAAATCCAGGTTGACCGTTTGAACACTTCGGCGGCCGTGAAGATCAACATCAAGCCGCAAGTCGACAAGTACAAGATGCCGAATGGCCGCGAGATGTTCCTGCTGGCCGAAGGTCGCCTCGTCAACCTCGGCTGCGCCACTGGCCACCCGAGCTTCGTCATGTCGAACTCGTTCTCGAACCAGACGCTCGCACAGATCGACCTGTGGGAGAACAAGGACAAGTACGAGAAGACGGTCTACCGCTTGCCGAAGAAACTCGACGAGGAAGTGGCCCGCCTGCACCTCGAGAAGATTGGCGTCAAGCTGACTCGCCTGACGGCCGACCAGGCCGCTTACCTCGGCGTGGATGCCGATGGTCCGTACAAGCCTGAGCACTACCGCTACTGATTGCTTGCGATCAAGGCAAAAGGAAACCCCGCCTGGTGCGGGGTTTTTTTCGCCCGCAGATCGTCGATTGCCTCGCGCGCCTTGCCATGTCGGCAGGTGCTGAGTCATCGGTCGTTAGTCATGCCGAGAATTTGATCGAGTACTTGCGGTTTTCTCGTGTAGATCCATGAAGCCGACGCATCGGCACAGCTATGGGGCTGGATCATGGATCACTTTTGCAGTCAGCTTGCCCAACCGGGCAGGCCGTTCGGACCAATTGAGCGGGACGCGTAGCCATCATGTCGCGATCCGACTATCACCAGTTGGCAGGCTCCAGCCTGCAGGCCGCGAGCGAACGCAGGTTTCCTGCGTTTCTCGGGCCTGTGTCCGAAAGCACACCCATCAATGCCACCCCTTACCTCTGCCAATGGCAGGAACTGCTGACCGGCCAGTTACTGCCCGGTCAGAGTCGTCACGTCCGTTCACTTGGTGAACTGACGTCGGAACTCGGGGCGCTTGGTGTGTCCGCTCAAGTCATCCTGATCGGTGGCAGCGCCTTGTCGGCCAACGACGAAGCGCGTGATCTGGATGCCGTGATGTTTTACCTCGGCGACCAAGCCATCGATTGGGAATCGGTGCGTGCTCGGCTGGGCGCGGCGCACATTCAAGGTCTGGATGTGCGCTTGGTACCGGTGGACGTTGACCCGGTGGTTCTGCTCAAGAACGCTCTGTTTTTCGGAGCCCTGTACGCATCTAACGATCGCGTTCGGGCTGGGCAACGCGGGCAATTGCTCGTGGACTGCCGGGAGAGGGTTTGAGCGATGCCTGGACTCACCTTCCACCGTGAATCGCTTGCGTGGCCGTGCCTCGATTCTGCAGGTGCCGAACTGCTGGATGCATCGGCGGCGCTGGAAGTGGCTCGGGACCAGTGGTGCCTTCGGTGGCACAACCAGACTGGCGCGGGCGCATTCCTGCGAGATCAGGTGCTGGTTCATGAGTCCCGGTTCCGCGAACGGCTCGAACATCCGCTATCGGCAACCTGGATGGCTTTACGTCCAGGCGACTACGACCACAGCCACCACGCATCGCGGATCGATCCGTCGCGGCAATTCCTGTTCGAATCCCGATTCAACTGCCTCAAGTCTGCCGGGGTTTCGTTTTCCGAAGCACTTTGTTCGTCCGGCTCACTCCTGCTGGACAAACCTCTGGGCTTGCGAACCGGAGAAATCGGCTTGTGCCGTGGCGCCGACGGTGTCGCCGTCATGTTCGGGCCGGCCTGCAGTGTGCCCGAACGGCTGGCGCGGCTTGGTGAAGCATTGGACATCAGCGAGTGGCCGTCAGCCACGACCGCCGCTGCCACCATGGCGATTGTGCTCAACATCCATCCTTTTGAAGATGGCAACGGTCGCGTGGCGCGCGCGTTGTTCCAGTGTTTGGCACAAGGCTCGAGCGCGACCGGGCAATGGCCGCCCTTGCCGTGGCGGGAAGTGATCGCGCTGTCGCGCGGCGGATTCGAATTGTCGTTGCGCGAGGCGGAAATTCTGGGTCGCTGGGCGCCGTTTTTCCGACATCTTGCCAACATGCTGGTACTGCTGGCCCAAATGCCCATCGCCATGCTGGAAGTCCCTCAGCCGGAGGTAGCATGAATACCGGCACGATTTTCCAATCGCTGGGCACTGGTGTTGCCATCGCGCTGTTGTGTCTGGCCGCCGTTCGGAAGTTGTCGTCGCTCGCACCGATGAAAACGTGGCTCCAACATGCCCTTCCGCGGTGGCCCGCCGATGCCACGCTGTTCACCGTGATTACTCTTGAACTCGTGGCTGCGGGGCTCTTGATGATCGCTCCGATGGGCACTTGGTTGAACGTGACCATCGTGTCCTTCTGTTTGTTGTTGCTGGTCGGGCAGTGGTTGCTGAAACGATCCAATGCTGGCGCTTGCCCATGTCTCGGCAAATCCGAGGTGTTCGATCCCGACGCGCCCTTTCGCAGTGTGCTGTTGGTCATCGCAGTCAATGGACTTGCATTGTTCCCGACATCACTGTTGCCTGTGCCCGTCACGGCTTTGCCGTTGCTCGTTGCGATTTCGATTCTTGGCTTCGTGGTCGCGCTGAACGGATCGAGCGTGCGCTCGACCACAGACTCCTCCAGCACTCGAATTCCAACTGCACTGCGCCACGCGCTCGCGGAAGCAATACCGGATTTCGACGAATTGGAAACGTTTGCCGGCAGAGGTTCGATTTACTTCGGCAGTCTGGATTGCCAAGGCTGTGTTCAGTATGGCCAGCAATACGGCGAACTGTCGCGTCGTCTTCCCCCGGACTGGACCGCGTTCATCGACATGGATGTCGAGCCGCCCACACCGACCCGCATGGGCGGAGCGCGCTTGTTGCGACTCGGCCTTTCGCTTCGCAAAGACCTTGGACTCCGGATCCGTCCTGCCTTGATCGAGTGGCACGGACAAAGAATGCGTTTGCACCAGGGGCCCGGTCAGTGCGCCGCCGCATTCGCCGATCTGCTCTCCCACACCAACGGCGGCATTCGCCTTCCATCCCACCCAGCAGGAAATCAGGCATGACCACGCCGCACATCATCATTGAAACGCTTCCGACCGACGCACATGGCCATGCTTTGGTGTGGTCCCTCGACCAACGCGGTGTCGCATCACACCTACTGCATTCGGAACACTTCGCCGACCGTGCGCAATTGGGTATTCGGTTTTCCGGTGACGGGTGTTCGCATCTTCGCTACGAAGGTCCGGAGGGCTCGTTCCGGGTCGCAATGAATGAGCCGGTCGTGTACTGGATGCGCCGCCAGGGCATGCAGGTTCCGGCGGCAGGACTGGACGAAGACGATCGTCCTGCAGCCATTCGCGAGAACCAGGCAACGATCGGCGGATTCCGGCACCTGCTCGCACAATTGCCGCAGAACGTGTTCATCAATCCGTTGGCTGCACGAGCGCGCGCGGAGAGCAAGCCGGTCCAGTTGCAGGTGGCGCGCAGTGTCGGCATGCACGTCCCGCGCACGCTGTTCAGCAATTCACCCGACGACATTCTGGCGTTCATCGAAGATGAGGGTGGCGTGGTCGTGGCGAAGACCCACACACCCTTGATCTGGCGCCAACCCACGGACAGGGGCCATCGAAGTGCGATGGCCTACAGCTTCCGTCTCGATGCCGATCGGGTTCGGCAGTCGCCTTCTTTGCGCTGGTGCGCCGGGATCTACCAGCAATTGTTGCCGAAACAGTACGAGGCACGCATCACCGTGTTTGGCGCCAGTTGTTTCGGCACTCGACTTGAATCGCAGGCCGTGGCATCCGCAGCGCTCGATTGGCGCGCCGGGCAAGCACAGGTGGCGATGACGCCCATGGATATTCCCGAAATCGTTCAAGCGCAGTGTCGTGCTTACCTTGCCGCATC
>JBEIPT010000039.1:0-14371 GCA_040376895.1 Lysobacteraceae bacterium
ATCGAGGCCTTGCTTGGGTCGCTCGATTACAAGGAGTTCCTTTCCGACGAGCCCGATCGGGAGAACCTGCCCATGCGTCGCAAAGAGCAGGATTTTCGCGATCTGCTCGATTTCGAGCTGGGCTTTCGCGATGGCCGCATCCAGTTTCCACGTGGTTTCCTGCAAGGTCAGAAGTTCCTCAACCTGATGCGGCGCATGATGCTCCCGGTCTGGCACGTGGAGCAGTTCGACGATCTGCCGATCCCGTTCCGCGCTGTGGGTACCGACATCGGACGCGGGGAGCGGGTGGTCTTCAAGGAGGGTGATCTGGCGCTTGCCGTGCGGGCCAGCATGGCCGTGCCGGGCGCATTTTCGCCGATCCGCGTGGACGGCAAGCTGATGGTGGATGGTGGCCTCGTCGACAATGTGCCGATCGAAGTGGTGCGCGCGATGAATGTCGACCGCGTAATCGTTGTCGATGTCAGCGGACCGCTGATGAAAGAATCGGAATTGAACTCGCCTTTTTCGGTATCACTGCAGATGGTGACTGTCCTGATGCAGCAGCGGACCGATCAGGCACTGGCGACATTGGCGCCGCAGGATCTGCTGATTCGTCCGGCCCTCGGTGAATTCAGCTCGTCGGCGTTCGACAGATCACCCGAGGCCATTGCCATTGGCGAACAATCGACGGAAGCGATCCGTTCGCAGCTCGCACGTTTTGCGCTGGACGAGCCCAGATATCGTGCGATTCGGGCGAAGCAGAAACAGCCGGAATTCGGGCACCCCTTGATTGGCTGGATCGAAGTCAGCGACTCCCGGACGCGCACCGCAGGCCAGGTTTCTCGGCTTTTGGCCGATCAAGAAGGCCAACCTTTCGACGTGGATGCGCTCGAGAACCGCTTGGACAAGGCCTATGGTGCTGGCAGCTACGAACGCATCCTGTACAGGATCGGCCGGAAAGACGAAGTCATCGGACTGCGCATCACCCCGGTCGACAAGGGCTGGGGCCCGAATTACATCGGCTTCGGTTTGCAGATCAACGACGACTTCAATGGCCGATCGGATTACCAGATTGCTGCCGAGGCAACATTCACCGGCCTGAACCGCTGGGGCGCAGAAGCCCGGCTGCGCATGGATCTTGGCCGAATCGCCGGCTTCAGCAGCGAGTGGTATCAACCGTTCGGCAAGACCGGACAACTGTATCTGCTTCCTGGAGCCCGGGTCAGCGCCCGCAACCAGCCTGTTCTCGAGGGTCTCGACACCACGGCGGAATATCGTTTCGAGCAGAGCAAGCTGGTGATTGAGGGTGGTTGGCATGTCAACGATCAACTTACGGTGTTCGCCGATCTGGAACGCGGCGTCACCGAAGCGCGGCAACTGATCGGCGATACCGAACAGATCTCCGATTTCCGCCTGCATTTCGGCAGTATCGGGGTTGGCGCACGGTATGACTCGCTCGATGATGCATTCTTTCCGTCCCGGGGCGCACGAGGTGCGATGAGTGCCACGGCATTTCGGGAGAAGCTGGGTACCGCCAATGATGGCGAGGTCATTGCGGTCGAATGGAATCAGGCGCTGTCGCGCGGCCGTTATCACGGTGTCCTCGGCTTTGTGGGGCAGACCGAGTTCGGCGACCCCGATGCACTGGAAGGTCTGGCTACGCTGGGTGGACTGGCCCAATTGTCGGGGTATGGCGAAAGGGAACTCGTCGGCCGGCACTCGGCATTGGCTCGAGCGGTGTTCTACCGTCGGAACGGCGACATGAGCCGTCTTGTGTCGCTGCCGTCGTATTTGGGATTCAGCCTCGAATCGGGCAATGTGTGGCTCACTCGTGACGAGATTTCGGGTGACTCGTTGATTTTTGCCGGGTCGGTGTTCGTGGGGGTTTCAACCCCATTGGGCCCGGTTTTCCTGGGGTACGGTTACGCCGATACCGGCGCCAGCTCGTATTACCTCAACTTTGGTTCACTTTTCGGCGGTCGGCGATGATCGCCAGTCCGGGCCCGAGTTCGGCCAACCACAACTTCATGGGGTCTGTGCAGTTTTGACCACAAGCCCTTGTGGTTGTTGAGATTTTTCTGCCGGCCGCGGTCCGTTGCAGCTAAGGCTTTGTTTTTTCTCGTCTTCGGTTTATCATCGGGCGGCCGCGATTGCCCTCGCGGTAGACGATTACAAGAAACCATAAAAGCTAAGAGGTAAAAGCGACATGCGCAGCGGCACTTGGCTCCTCAGCCTTGCCCTACTCTCGCCCGCTTCCGTTACGGAGGCGGCGCCGTTGGCGTATGGCGTCTCCTTTGACACTCTTTATCAGCTGGATCTTGCAACCGGTAACGCCACGCGGCTCGGCACGATCGGCTTCAACGATGTCGAGGGTCTGGCCATTTCGGCCGATGGAACGCTGTACGGCGTATCCGATGCAAACAAGACCCTGATCATGATCGACAAGCGCACCGGACGTGGTGTTGCGGTCGGCGGCCTCAATGGCAACCTTGGTCTCAGTGGTCAGGGCGCCGGGCAATTTGATGCCATGGACTTCGGCCTTGCTTTTTCGTGCGACGGCAAGCTCTGGTTGTCGTCCGACGCCACGCGCAAGTTCTGGGAAGTTGATCCCGGTACCGGCGCGACGAGATTTGTCGGCAATCTTGGCGTGCAGATCACGGCGCTCGGCGCACGCGGCGACGGAATCTACGGATTCGGCTCGAACGGCGACGAAAGCCTGTACAACATCGACCTGGTTTCGGGTCAGGCACGCGTGATTGGCCCGATGCACAACGGTTCGACGATCGCAGACGGCGGACTCGATGCCGATGAAGAGGGTAATCTCTGGGGCGTGCTCGACTATCGTCCACCTCAGGACAACAAGCCGAGCGACATTGTGCGGATCGATCATCGCACCGGCCTCAGCACCAGAATCAGTACGACACTGACGGAAATGGAAGGTCTGGCGATGGCTCCGGTGCGTACCTGCGGCGCCGACCCCAGTCCGCGCGGCCCGGCGCCGGTATCCATTCCCAGCCTTCAGGATCTTGGTCTCGCGCTGCTTGGCAGCTTGATGGCATTAGTTGGTTTCCTCGCGCTCGATCGCCGGCGCATCTGATCGGCCTGCGGGGCTCTTTGCCCTGTCTCAGCGCCAGCTTCAACGCGTGCTAACAGGCTGTTCAGCCAACGCGCGACATGCTCGGTCCAACCCTGATTGTGGAGTTTCCGAATGTTTCGTGCCGTCATCCTGGCCCTCGTCCTGACCGTTCCATTTGCCGCCGACGCGGCCGACCCCAAGAACCTCAAGCGGGCTCAAGACGCGACACGCGTGTTGAACGAGATCATGATGGCGCCCGACAAGCGCATCCCGAACGGATTGATTGATGAAGCCGAGGCGATCGCTGTCATCCCCGACGTGGTGAAAGCCGGCCTGGTTCTGGGCGGTCGTTATGGCAAGGGCTTTCTGTCCGTGCGCGCGCCGGATCGCACATGGTCGAATCCCAGCTTCATCACCATTTCGGGCGGCAGCATCGGCTTTCAGGCGGGCGTGCAGTCGACGGACGTGATCCTGGTGTTCCGTACCCGTCGTGGCGTGGAATCCATCGTCAACGGCAAGTTCACCCTGGGTGCCGATGCAGCTGTTGCCGCCGGCCCAGTCGGGCGCAGCGCCCAGGCTGCAACCGATGATCAGTTGAAAGCCGAAATCTACAGTTACTCGCGCAGCCGCGGTCTGTTTGCCGGTGTTGCATTGGACGGCTCAGTGCTTTCAATCGACCATGATGCCAATCAGGATGTTTACGGCAAGAAAGCGCGTCCGCGACGGATTTTCGAAGGCCGAATCAACTCGGAGGTAGCGGCTGAAGTGGTCGATTTCCGCGATCGCCTGGAAGAGTACGCCGCCTCCGCCGAAGAGGCACGGTAAGGGCGGCTGTCAGCGCGAACGGCGACAAGCCAGACCATCACGAATGAAGCCATTCCTTCGTGCATTGCAGGCTTCCGGCGCACCCGATCCCGGCTAAAGCCTCACCCACAAGAATGGCTCTGACAAGAACAGCGCCGATAGTCATCGGATTCGGGAAGTAGCCTGGACGGGTCAGCTCGCCAGCCGACCGCCCTGCAGAAACCGAACAACCGCGTCAGCGACCGGCGTGGAGAAAACGAGCCCTGTGTGCGAGGCCGGCAAGACCAGATGTTCGGTGATTCCGGGCAAGCGGGTCTCCGCAACCCTTACCGTGCCATCACTGTCATCGGCGAAACCACCAAGCATCTGCGCAAGACCAAACGGCATTCTGCCCGCAATCACGCCGACTTCGCGTTTGCCAGCCCAGACAGGCAGGCCGGCACACAGCCGCTCGGCGCTTTCGCCCAAAGTCCACGACGCCACGCCGGCAACCCGCCGCGCCGCCTCAGAGCCAAGTAATGGAGAGCCGAGACAAACCGTTCTACCGGGACGGCTGCTTCGTTCCGTCGCGAGCAAGGCCACGAGACCACCCAAGCTGTGTCCGACAAGATGAACCTGTTCGCCAGACAGTGTCATCAGTGTTTCAGCCAAACGCTCCGCGGATCGGTCTGCGCCATGTTGCAGGGATGCATAGTCGAATACGACGGTATTGAATCCCGCTTCACGCACTCGGCGAGCAATCAGTCCCATCGCAAAACCGCGCATCCAGATGCCATGCAAGAGGATGACGGTGTCAGCCGAACCAATCGGGCCTTTCACAGGAATACCCTGGTGCGTGCCACCGCGTGTCTGCAGGCCCGTCCAAGAAACCGGGCCCGCAGCGTACACGCCATGGTCAGACCGTAGCCGCCATCTTGAAGATGGGCAGATACATCGCGATCACCATGCTACCCACCATGCTGCCGATGATGACCATGATGAACGGTTCAAGCAGACTGCTGAGTGCGTCCACGGCGTTGTTCACTTCGCGCTCGTAAAACTCCGCGACCTTCGTCAACATCGTGTCCAACGAACCTGCTTCTTCGCCAATTGCGGTCATTTGCAAGACCATGGGCGGGAACAGATTGACCTGACGCATTGCGACGTTGAGTTGGTAGCCGACAGCAACGTCTTCCTTCACGCGTTTGGTCGCTTCATTGTAGATGACGCTGCCGGTTGCACCGCCAACGGTTTCGAGCGCCTCCACGAGCGGCACGCCCGACTTGAAGGTCAATGCAAGGGTGCGTGCGAAACGGGCAATGGCCGACTGGTGGAGAATCTGCCCAATCACAGGCAGCTTCAACATGCTGCGGTCAACAAAGTGGGCAAACGCAGGCGACCGCTTGTAGGACTCGATTGCCGCAAAACCAATGGCAAGCCCGATGCCGCCCACGAGCCACCAATAAGCCACCATGAACTCGGATGCGTGGACATACAACATCGTGAACGCCGGCAATTCGGTTCCAAAACCCTCGAAAACCGTCTTGAACTGCGGAATCACAAAGATGAGCAAGATGGCGCTGACGATCATCGCCACGGCCACGACCGCCGCCGGGTAGAACAGCGCCTTCTTGATCTTGCCCTTGATCGCTTCGATGTTTTCCTTGTAGGTCGCGACGGTATCGAGCACCGTATCGAGCACGCCCGCTTGTTCGCCGGCACGCACCAGATTGCGAAACAACTCGTCGAACTGGACCGGATATTTACTCAGTGCCTCGTACAGACTGGAACCGCCTTCCAGTTCATTCTTGATGCCGATCAACATGTCGGTCATGGCCGCATTCTTCTGACCACTGGCGATGATGTCGAACGACTGCACCATAGGCACACCGGATTGCATCATCGTTGCCAACTGACGCGCGAGGATCGAGATTTCCTGAGCGGTGATCTTGCCCCGGCGCGAAAAGAAACCAACCTTCTTCTGTGTCACCGCAGTCGGGGTCAGACCCTGCTTGCGCAGTTCGGCTTTGACGAGGTTTTCGTTCTTCCCCATCATTTCGCCCTTCATCACTTTCCCGCGCTTGTCCTTGCCGGTCCAGTAGAAGGTCTGCAGTTGTTCCAGACGCGGGGCACCCTGCTTGGCGCCGGGTTTGGCACCCGTCGTACGGGTTGTGGGGCGAGGAGCAGATGCAGTTGCCATGGCTTAGTCCTTGGTCACACGGTTGATTTCAGCGAGACTGGTGAAGCCGTTCTTGCATTTCAACAGTGCGGATTGGCGCAGATCGTTGATTCCGTTGCGCTTGGCGATTTCGGCAATCTGGATGGCGTTGCCGCCACTCAGGATCACCTTCTGGATTTCTTCGGTCATCGGCATGACCTGATAGATGCCGACGCGACCCTTGTAGCCGTCATTGCAGCCGGAACATCCGACCGCTTCATAGATCGTCAGCGAGTCCACTTCATCTTCCTTGAATCCCTCGGCCAGCAGGGCTTCGCGCGGAATCCGGATCGGGCGCTTGCAGTCATGTAAGCGCCGACCGAGTCGCTGTGCCGTGATCAGGGTCACGGAAGAGGTGATGTTGAACGGTGCGATACCCATGTTCATGAGGCGAGCGACCGTTTGCGGCGCATCATTCGTATGCAGCGTGGACAACACGAAGTGACCCGTCTGGGCGGCCTTGATGGCGATCTCGGCGGTTTCCAGATCGCGGATTTCGCCGACCATGATGATGTCCGGGTCCTGGCGCAGGAACGAACGGAGGGCCGCCGCGAACGTCATGCCCTTCTTGGCGTTTTGCTGAACCTGGTTGATGCCGTGAACGCGGATTTCAACGGGGTCTTCCGCCGTCGAAATGTTGACCGCATCGGTATTCAGGATATTGAGTGCGGTGTAAAGCGACACGGTCTTGCCCGAACCGGTTGGACCAGTCACCAGCACCATGCCGTATGGCCGGTGGATGGCACTCAGGAAGTGGTTCTTCTGCTCTTCCTCGTATCCCAGCTTGTCGATGCCGAGTTTGGCTGCCGACGCGTCGAGGATTCGCAACACCGCCTTTTCGCCGAAAAGCGTGGGGCAAGTACTGACACGGAAGTCCATCGACCGCGCTTTGGTGATGTTCAGCTTGATGCGGCCGTCCTGGGGCAGGCGGCGCTCGGCGATGTCCAGACCGGACATGACCTTGATTCGAGCGGCAATACGGGGTGCAAGCTTGACCGGCGCATTGGCGACCGGGCGCAAGATGCCATCAAGACGGAAGCGAACGCGCAATGACGTTTCGTAGGGCTCGAAGTGAACGTCGGAGGCGCCTCGCTTGATCGCATCGAGCAAGCATTTGTTGACGAACTTGACGATCGGCGTGTCGTCTGCGCCGCCGGCGTCAGTCCCCGTAGTGGCTTCCTCGAGATCCTCGCCTTCACCGAGTTCCATTCCCTCGATGCCTTCCTCATCATCGCCACCCATCTGCTCATTGAGCTGATCGACGCCGGCCAAGGCAGTATCGATCGCCTTGTCGAGAAAATCTTCAGGCACAACGATCGGATCGACCGGCATGTTCGCCTGAAACTTGATCTCGTCCAGCGCGCGCAGATTCGTGGGATCCGAGATGCCCACGAACAGGCGATTGCCACGTTTGAACAACGGCATCGCACGGTGTTGCTGAATGAGCTTCTCGTCGACGAGTTTGATCGGCGCCTGACGGAGGTCGAGGGCACGTACGTCGAACAGCGGAATACCGAACTCGGTGGCCGCCGCACCGGCAACCTGGATGGCCGGCGCCACGGCGTTCTGAACGAGATAACTGACCAGCGGAATCTTTTGCTTGTTCGACGCTTCAACGGCCTTGCGCGCGTCTTCCTCGCCCAAGACCCCATCGATCACCAGACGTCGCACGATTCCGGGAAGGCCGGTGAGTTGTGCCGGGTTGATGGGAGTGGCCATAACGTACCCTTAAAAGTCTTTGGCAGGAATGTACCGCAAATCCCTGCTGGATCGGAAGTTTTTGTGCCGAAACAGCCACGGCAAGCTCGGAAGTTGCCCTGAGCCAGCCGGGCGCTCAGTCGGCCAGGTGCGCCGGGGCATCCAGCACCAGTTGCACCATGGCACGGACCCCCGTGTCCAGCGCCCCCTCGTCCACCTCGAAGCGAGGCGAATGGTTCGGCGCAGCCTTTGCGAGGTCGGCCCCGGGCTTGATGGCGCCCACGAAGAAATACATGCCAGGGAGCTTTTCGGTAAAGCGCGGGAAGTCCTCGGCAACCATGTTGGGCGGGATGGTCTTGACGCGGTCGGCTCCGACCGCGCGCTCCAGGCTCGGCCGCATCGACTGGGTCAATGTCGGATCGTTGTAAGTCACCAGATTGACGGCTTCCGGCATCGGGATCCGGTATTCGACTTCCGCACCCTGGGCAGCAGCGACATGTTCGGCGGTCCGGATCAGGCGATCGAACAGGTCCTGGCGCATCGTCGGGTCAAACGTGCGAACCGTGCCTTCGAGCTCGACGCGGTCAGGAATGATGTTCCAGCGCAAACCGCCGTGCACCATGCCGAAGCTCAGTACGGCGGGCAGCTCGGAGATGTTCAGCTGGCGACTGACGATACTTTGCGACTGACTGACAATGTTCGCCGCCGCAAGCACCGGGTCAACGCCGCGCCAAGGCTGAGCACCGTGCGTCTGTTGACCCTTCACGGTGATGCTGAATCGGTCTGACCCCGCAAGGATCGGGCCTTCGCGCACGCCGATCTGATCGGAATGCAGGGTATAGAAGACATGGAGACCAAAGATCGCGTCCGGCTGGCGACCTTCGAACACCCCTTCCTTCATCATCAGCTCGGCGCCGCCTTCCTCACCCGACGGCGGACCTTCCTCTGCCGGCTGGAAGACGAACAGCACCTCACCCGCCAGATCGGCCCGCATCGCGGACAAGACCCGGGCGGTACCCAGCAGGATTGCGGTGTGGGCGTCGTGGCCGCAGGCATGCATGACCCCAACGTCGGTACCGTTGAACTGCGTGCGTACTTTCGACGCAAATGGCAGGTCCACTTCTTCGACGACCGGCAAGGCGTCCATGTCGGCACGCAACGCAATGCGTGGGCCGGGTTTACCGCCCTTCAATGTGCCGATCACGCCGGTCTTGGCAACGCCGGTCTGGACCTCGATGCCCAACCGTTTGAGCTCGGCCGCAACGATGCCCGCCGTTCGTGTCTCGCGGTTGCCGAGTTCCGGGTTCTGGTGGAAATCGCGACGGAACGCAATCACCGGGTCTCGGGCTTCGGCAAACAGCGCGTCGAGTTTCTGCGGTTCCGCTTGGGCGGCCGGCAAAACGAACAAAAGGGGCAGGACTTTACGCAACATGGTTCATTCCTTCGGGATTCACTGGCCCAAGACTCGCGCCGAGGCGACCCGAAATGCAAGCGGCCGGTAGCGGATCATGGCACCTGTGGTTCTGCGCGGTGCGGCGGCGGCGGAGAAACTGGCCCGAGCGGGTGGTTCCATCGAACCTGCGTCTCACCCGGATCCAGGGTGTCCAAGGAAACGTCATGCGCCTTTTTGCTCTTTTGTTCATCGCTGCCTCCTGCGCTCGCGCGCACGCTTCGCCAGGTGATGCGTCGGCTGCCGTTTCGGAGGCAAGCATAGGGGGCTCGTCGTTGCTGCTGGAGGGGGTCGGCGACCTCGTGGTCGGAGGGGGCGAACTCGTCATCGGCGCCGTCAAGATCGGTGCAGGAACAGCCAGCGTCACGGTCGCCGTCGCCGGATCGGCAACACTCGCTGTGGTCGTCGTGCCAGTCGAGATTGGCCATGCCCTGACCGATGCGGTCGGTGCCTCGATCGAGCAATTGCCATGCCCCGGCGGCACCCTGTTGCACGTGGATGGCCATGACCTGGCGTTTGTCCCCGACGCCGGCACGCGCAGCCGCATGTATGCCGAGCGGGTGCAGTGATGTTGGGCCGGGGCCTGGGCTGGCCATGGGCGCTGGTTGTTTGGTTCGTGCTGCTTGCGGCGCCGATTGCCCATGCGGGTCAGCAGTGTGTCGATACCCCCTTGTCGGCCCGGCAACTGTCGACATCGGCCGCGACGGCCGAACGGGTCGAGGCCGCACTGGAAGCTGCCGACCGGCCAATCGCCCTGCTCGCTCGCGTCGGCAATGATCTGTCGGAACACGGGCTGTACTTCAGTCACGCCGGGCTGGTGCTGCAGGACCATACGTCCGGCCGCTGGCGCGTGTGGCACCTGTTGAACCGATGCGGCACAGACGAAGCCGGGCTGCATGTGGAAGGACTGTTCGATTATTTCGCCGGGCATCTCACGCGTCAGGATGCGAAGATCGTGTTCCTCGAGCCAAAGCTGGAGCAGGAGTTGCTGGCGACCATATCCGATGGTCGCGCCGAAAAACTGTTCCAGCCGCGCTACAACGTGCTGGCCCGGCCGGGCTCCATGCGCACACAGAACAGCACCGCATACTTGCTCGAGTGGTTGGTGACAGCCGAATTCGCATTGAAGTCCGGCCGTCGGACGGATGTCTGGCGCGAACTGGCCTCCGAGTTTGTCCCGGACCAGATCCATGTGGCCTGGGGTAAACGTGTGTTGGCCGGCATGGCGCGACAGAACGTCGATTTCACGGATCATTCGGTCGCCACGCGTCTGCGCGGCGATTATCCGGTCGTCACTGTGCGGTCGATCTTGCGCTATCTGCAACTCCGTCAATTGGCCACCAGCTCGGTCGTGATCCGGAATGGCCGCACCCAGGCGGTTCCGGTGGCTCAGGACCGGCCGGCCTTGCGCTGATTTCCAGACCGGCAGCAACGTGCGTTGAATCGTCGCCAAAGCAGGGTATGCTTCATCGGTTTTTGGCCCGGCTTTACACGATCTGTATGGTTCCGATTATCCGATCAACCAGGGGTGCCGCGAATGCGCGTTGAGCAATCCAGCGTGCGTGATCGCTTGCTGCTGTTCGTGCCGGGCGAAACCTTGCGTCTGGCCGAAGAAGGCTTGTCACACGGGCGCATCGAGAACCTGAACGCAATCGAGCGCCAGCATCGCATGCTGGTCGATGCCGACTGGCGAGCCGACGGCAAACCGATTCATTTGCGGCTGGAGCTGTCGGAATGGCTGGAGCATGCGCAGATCCGGGGTCAGTGCAGTTGTGGCCAGCGAGTGCCATGTGAGCATTTGGTCGCCGTAGTCATGCTGCTGGAAAACGAAAGCGCTGCCACCGACCCGGAAGCCCATGCCGCTGATTCGAAACCGATGTCTCCGGCACTGAAGGCATGGATCGAGAACCAGAAACAGCCGATGGCGGACAGCTTTCAGGACAACGGACGCCCGCCATTGGTGTTCCTGTGGGCCATGGAAGACAGCAGTCTGCCTGGCTCCGACCTGGTGATCGAACCGGCACGATTCGACGCCCACGCGCCAAAGTCCGCTGCTGAAGGCCAACGCACAGCGCCGGTCCTGTCGCGATTCAATCCAGCCGAAGCCCGGGTCGAAGATCTGCCCGAACACGAATTCAATTGGGTGTCGCAGCTGGCTTTGGCGCGCACCGTGATCCGCCGGGCCGAGCAGTGGTATGTCGCCACCAAGCTGCGTCCGGCCGAATCGTTGTGGCAAATGCTGGATCACTCGCATTGTTATTGGGAGCGACTCAGTCCCAAGCGCCTGCATCGTGGTGAGCCTTGCACGATCACTTGGTCCTGGCAGATCGACGAGTTCGGCGTACAGCGTCTCGGCGCACAGGTTCCGGGCGTGGAGCGCATGCGGCTGTTGCGCACCGCATTGGGCTACGCGGTGATCGACATCGCCCGTGCCGAAGTACGTGCTGTCCACGGCGAGGTTGCCGAAATTGCGCGCCTGCTGGAAACACCATCGGTCGGCCCGGACGAACTGGATGCTTTTCTCGAGGCATTTGCCGGAACCGACCTTGCTGCAGTGGTACCGGCGCCACGCACGCTGCGAATTGAATCGGCGACTGATCTGGAACCCGAAGCCGTGTTGCGCCTTGTTGGTGTGCCCGTCCCCTCCTGGGCGCAGGCGAAACTGGGCGGCAAACTCGGCATGGCTGTCCTCGAATTCAACTATGGGCCGCATCGTGTCGAACCCGGTTTTGGTGTCGAAACCGAACGGTATCGAGACGGCGTGCTGTACCGCATCGAACGCAACTATGCGCTCGAAGAAGCCGCCGCCGAGCGGGTGCAGGAAGCCGGCCTGAAAGACGCCATCACCATTTGGCCGCGACAGTTGCCGGAACCGGATTCGTTCGGCGACTTCCATTACTTGCTGGAACTGAACTACCACATCGCAACGCCCGAGCAATGGGTCAGCGTGATTCCCCGACTCGAGGAATCCGGCTTCCTGCTTGAATACGACGTGAGTTTCCCGAATCAGGTATTGCCACTCGCCGAAGATTGGTGGGCCGAGATCGATCACCGCGAATCAGCCTGGTTCGAACTGCGGATCGGCGTGACCATCAACCAGGAAAGAATCGACCTGCTGCCGGCACTGAAACGGCTCGCGGTGGACCCGCAGTTTCCGCGCAAGGCGCGTGACCGCGAACCGCTGGAGGCCGAATGGCTGGTGCCAATCGATGCCCACCGACGCGTGCGCATGCCGCTCGGTCGTTTGCGGCACCTGCTGGACACATTGCGCGCGAGCCTCGTCGAAGATGAGGACGAGGGCGAGTTGCGCATGCACCGCTCGGAAATCAACAACCTCAAGGAACTGGTTGATTCCGACGAAATCGGCCTGAAGCTGGATCCGAAGCGCCGCGCCCAATTGCGCGAAATGTCGATGGCACGCACGCCGGTGGATCCACCCGCACACTTCGGCGCGCAACTGCGCAACTACCAACATGACGGTCTGAACTGGCTCGGTTTCCTCGGCGAAGCCGGCATCGGCGGCATCCTCGCCGACGACATGGGTCTCGGCAAGACCGTTCAAGTGCTTGCCCACCTGGCCGTCGAAAAACAGGCCGGGCGGCTGACGAAGCCTGTGCTGATCATCGTGCCCACATCGCTCCTGGGCAATTGGTTCCGCGAAGCCCAGCGCCTGGCGCCGGAATTGACCGTGCTGATTCTGCATGGTCCCGACCGCGAGTCCGGTTTCAAGCGCATCAAGCAGCACGATTTGATTCTGTCGAGTTATCCGCTGCTGCCGCGCGACATCGATCACCTGCAGCGCGAGAAATTCATGCTGGTTGTGCTCGACGAAGCGCAGGCGATCAAGAATCCGCGCTCGCTGGCGGCACGCGCTGTCCGCGATCTGAAATGTAATCGGCGCCTGGCCATGACCGGCACGCCACTGGAAAATCACCTGGGCGAACTGTGGGCGATCCTGGATGCAGTCGAACCGGGCGTCCTGGGCAGCGAGCGGCACTTTCTCAAACACTACCGGCAACCGATCGAGAAGTTCGGCGATGCCGACCAGCAGGAACGGTTGAATCGCCGTGTGGCGCCGCTGATCCTCCGCCGACGCAAGGAAGACGTGGCGCGCGACTTGCCGGCCAAAACCACTCAGGTCCAGACGATCACGCTGGATGGCGAACAGCGGGCCTTGTACGAATCCCTCCGCGCGCGTGAGTACATGCGTGTGCGCGAGGCTGTCGGCATGAAGGGCATGGGCCAGAGCGGCGTGGTGGTGCTCGATGCGCTGCTCAAGCTGCGTCAGGTCTGCTGCGACCCGCGCCTCGTCAAGCTGGAGCAGGCGCAACACGTAACCTATTCGGCAAAACTCGAACACCTTGCCGACATGCTCGAACAGTTGGTGCAGGAAGGCCGTCGTGTCCTGGTGTTCTCGCAGTTTGCGGAAATGCTTGCGTTGATCAGTGAGTTGCTGACCGGCATGGAGCTTTCGCATCTGTTGCTGACCGGCCAGACACAGAATCGCACCGAACTGGTCGACCGTTTCCAGCTGGGCGAGACGCCGATCTTCCTGATCAGCCTCAAGGCCGGTGGTGTAGGCCTGAATCTGACCGCCGCCGACACGGTCATTCATTACGACCCGTGGTGGAATCCGGCCGCCGAAGACCAGGCTACGGATCGTGCACACCGGATTGGCCAGGACAAACCGGTGTTCGTCTACAAGCTCATTTGCGCGGGCACGGTCGAAGAGCGGATCCAAACCCTGCAGGCGCGCAAGGCGGAGCTGGCGGCCGCACTGCTGGAAGGGGGCACCAGCACGGTGATCAAATTCGACGAGGAAGATCTCGAAGAGTTGTTCGGGCCGGGATGATTCCCTGACTCAGGGCAGTCGCATGCCCGCACGCTGAGCGAGGATCGCGGCAATCACGTCGGGCGCGTACTCGAACGAGTCGTAGAACAGGCGGTCTTCGGGCAGGCCTCGAGCAAAAAACGCGACCTTCGCCGCTTCGATCATGCCGGGTGGACCGCTCATGTAGAGGTCAAGCCCGGAGAGGTTGGTGAAGTCGGCAAGTACGGCCTCATGAACCGGCACACCGGAACCGGCTTCGGACAGAATCGGGTGATACGAAAAATTCGGGCGCTGCAATGCCCATGCCCTCGGCAAGGCATCAAGGTACAGATCGGC
>JBEIPT010000206.1:0-6730 GCA_040376895.1 Lysobacteraceae bacterium
ACAACTGGAACGCGCTGCGCTCCCTGATGGAATCAACCGTCAGACGCCCGGATCACCTGTTCGATCGCGCCGAAGATATCCACGCCCTCACGCGTTTTCATTTCGATCCGGACGGTGTCGCCGTACTTCATGAACGGCGTCGACGGCTTGCCATCGCGAAGGGTTTCGATCGTGCGGATTTCGGCGAAACACGACGCGCCAGTGCTGGTGTCCTGGTTCGCGACGGTGCCCGAACCGACGATCGTTCCGGCACTCAGCGGACGCGTTTTTGCTGCATGCGCGACCAGTTGGGCAAAACTGAACTGCATGTCGACGCCGGCTTCCGGCGCACCGAACCATTGGCCGTTGATGTGCGTCAGCAAGGGCAAGTGGACCTTGTTGTCGCGCCAGGCGTCGCCGAGTTCATCGGGCGTGACCAGCACCGGGCTCAGGCAGGAACGCGGCTTCGATTGCAGGAAGCCGAAGCCCTTTGCCAGTTCGTCCGGGATGAGGTTCCGCAGTGACACGTCGTTGACCAGTCCGATCAGTTGGATGTGCTGTGCGGCGTTCTCGGCGCTCACAGCCATCGGCACGTCGTCCGTCACGATGATCACTTCGGCCTCGAGGTCGATGCCGTAGGTTTCGCTGGGCACGAGTACCGGATCACGCGGGCCGTAGAAGCCGGCGCTGACCGCCTGGTACATCAGCGGATCGGTGTAGAAACTCGCCGGCACTTCGGCGCCGCGCGCCTTGCGCACGCGTTCGACGTGCGGCAGGTAGGCGCTGCCATCGACGAACTCGTAGGCACGTGGCAGCGGTGCCGCCAGCGCCGAGAAGTCGACGTCGAAGACGTGTTCGTTGTTGCTGAACACACGACAGCCTTCGTTGAGGTCTTCCGACAGGGCGTTGAGCCGTGGGGCGACGTTCGACCAGTCTTCCAGGGCCGCCTGCAGGGTGCGGGCGGCGCCGGTGGCGCGCACGGCGCGCTTGAGATCGCGGCTGACCACGATCAAGGTGCCGTCACGGCCGCCAGCTTTGAGTGAAGCAAGTTTCATCGAAATCCCTTCTGATCCAAACGGTGGTCAATGATCGCAGACATCAAGGCTTGCGGAAGTTGTTGGCCAAACCCTGCCAGCACTTCCAGTAGTCGTGCTGCAGGTCCGGGGCGTCCAGCGCCTGTGCGGTCGGTTTGATCACCCCACGCGACTCGAACATGAACGCCATCGTGCCGGTGATCACATCCGGTTTGCTCAGATCGGCATTCGACGCCTTGTCGAACGTCGCCTGATCCGGGCCATGGCCACTCATGCAGTTGTGCAGGCTGGCGCCGCCCGGCACAAAACCGTCGGCCTTCGCGTCGTACACACCGGTGATGAGGCCCATGAATTCGCTGGCCACGTTGCGGTGGAACCAGGGTGGCCGGAAGGTGTTCTGCTGCACCAGCCAGCGCGGCGGGAAGATCACGAAATCGAGATTGCCCACGCCCGGCGTGTCGGTCGGCGAGGTCAGCACCAGAAAAATGCTTGGATCCGGGTGGTCATAGCTGATCGAACCGATCGTGTTGAACTGGCGCAGATCGTATTTGTACGGAGCGAAGTTGCCATGCCAGCCGACCACGTTGAGTGGCGAGTGGTCGATCCGCGCCGACCACAGATTGCCCTGGAATTTGGTGAGCAGTTCAAAATCGCCGTCCACATCTTCGAACCATGCAACCGGGGTCTTGAAGTCGCGCGGATTGGCAAGTCCATTCGAGCCGATTGGGCCCAGGTCCGGCAAGCGCAGCAGGGCACCAAAGTTCTCGCAGACATAACCGCGTGCCGCGCCATCAAGCAACTCCACGCGGAAGCGGATACCACGCGGCACCACGGCAATTTCCTGCGGTTCGATGTCGAGCAGGCCACATTCGGTGGCGAGGCGCAAACGCCCGGACTCCGGAACGATCAGCATTTCCGCATCGGCGTTGTAGAAGAACCGCGTCATCGAACGATTCGCCGCATAACGATGGATGCCGATACCACTGCCACCGGACGCACCACCAAACCCGGCCATCGTGAACAGACCCTCGATGAAGTCGGTCGGTTCGGTCGGAATCGGGCGCGCACTCCAGCGCAATTGGTTCGGCGTGGTGGGGCGTTCGTCGAAGTTGTTGTGGAAGTTGCGGTTTTCGACCAGCACAAACGGCGTATGCAGTGACCCCGGCCGGATGCGGTAGAACCAGGTGCGACGGTTCTGGTGGCGGGGCGCGGTGAACGCCGTACCGGAAATCTGCTCGGCATACAGGCCATGTGCCACGCGTTGCGGAGAGTTTCGGCCTTCCGGCAGTGTGCCCGGCAAGGCTTCGGTGGCGAACTCGTTGCCGAAACCGGTTTGGTATAAGAGCGAAGTCATCGTCGGTGTCCTGACCTTACAGCACGCCGCGACGCATCTGGTCGCGTTCGATCGATTCGAACAGCGCCTGGAAGTTGCCTTCACCGAAGCCTTCGTTGCCCTTGCGCTGGATGATCTCGAAGAAGATCGGACCGACCGCATTCTGCGTGAAGATCTGCAGCAGCAGGCGCTTCTTGGTTTCCATGTCGGCGTCGATCAGGATCTTGTTCTTCGCCAGGCGCGGCACGTCTTCACCGTGGCCGGGAATGCGCTCGTCGATCACGTCGAAATACGTGGTCGGCGTGTTCAGGAATTCGATCCCGCGTTCGCGCATGGCTTCGACGGTGTCGTAAATGTTGTCGGTGAAGCAGGCGATATGCTGGATGCCTTCGCCCTTGTACTGATCAAGGTATTCATTGATCTGCGACTTCGGATCGGACGACTCGTTCAACGGAATGCGCACCACACCATCGGGCGCGGTCATCGCTTTCGACTTCAGTCCGGTCTTCGCGCCCTTGATGTCGAAATAGCGGATCTCGCGGAAGTTGAACAGTTTCTCGTAGTAGTCGGACCACTTCTGCATGTTGCCGAAGTAGAGGTTGTGCGTGAGATGGTCGATGAAGGTCAGGCCGAAACCCTTCGGATTCGGATCGGCACCCGGGATCGGTTCAAAGTCTTCGGCGTACGGATCACCGGAATTCGGCACCAGATACAACATGCAGTCGCCGATCCCCTTGACCACCGGAACGCGGATCGTGCGCGTTTCCGGCTTGTGCGTGATGGCTTCGCCGCCATTGCCGATCACCGTCGTGAACACTTCGTCGACCGGCTTCGCGAAACGGATCGCAAAGCCCGATGCACAAGGTCCGTGCTGGCGAGCAAAATCGGCCGCAAAGCCATCGGTCTCCTCGTTGACGAGGAAGTTCACGCCGCCCTGGCGATACACCGTGATCGGTCGTGTCTTGTGGCGCAGCGTGGCGCTGAATCCCATGTTCCTGAAGAAGTCGTGCAGCAACTTCGGATCGGGCGCTGCGAACTCGACGAATTCGAACCCGTCGATGCCCATCGGGTTCTCGAACGTGGTGACCTGCATGCCGAGGTTCGGCGCACTGGACGTGCTGGCGACTGATGCGTTCATGGATTGGCTCCGCTTGCCAAAGATGGGGGGTGCAATTATATAGTTGCAAGTGAAACTACTTGCAACCGAAGCCTGGAAACTTGTTCATGCGCAAAACGTCCGCACAAACGTCTGTTCGAACCGCACGGGCACGCGCCGTGACGGACGAGCCCGCGCATGCCGTCCTCGAACTCGATCAGTTCCTGCCGTATCGCCTGTCGGTGCTGTCGAACCGGATCAGCCAGGACATTGCCGGTCTGTATGAAGAACGGTTCGGGATTGGCATCACCGAATGGCGGGTGATCGCCGTGCTCGGTCGATATCCAGACTTGAGTGCCAACGAGGTCGCCGAGCGCACGGCGATGGACAAGGTTGCCGTCAGTCGCGCGGTGCGGTCGCTGGTCGACAAGGATCTCGTGCAGCAGACATTCAGTGGTGTGGATCGGCGCCGATCCGAGTTGCGGTTGTCGCGCAAAGGATTTCGGATCTTCGACGAGATCGTGCCGTTGGCACTGGACTATCAACGGCAGTTGCAGGCAGCGTTCACCGACACCGAGCGAGTACAGTTCTTGCGTTTGGTGGAGAAGCTCGAGTCTGCCGAACAGACCTTGCCTTAGTCTGTTTGGACCAGGTTGCGGCCGCGCGCGGTATCGAGTCCGGCCAGGACTGCGAGACCGACCACAAAAAACAGGGCGGTCATGGCCATGGCGATCCGGTGATTGTTGCCACTCAGGTATTCGGTGAGGCCATAACTGAGTGGCCCGATGATCGAGCCGAGTTTGACGGCGAGGCCCCACAGGCCAAAGAACTCGGCACGTTGTGCGTACGGGCTCAGGTACCCGACCAGAGCTCGACCGGCCGATTGGGCGGCACCCAAAGCCAGCCCGGCGAGATTGGCAGCTACCCAGAAGGCGGTGGTGCCGTCGGCGAGGGCCAATACCGCAATGGCGACAATCCACAACACCAGGCTGCCCGACAGGCAGGCCCGGTGACCCAGGCGGTCCTGCAGGAAGCCAAACACAAAAGCCCCGATGGCGGCGGTGATGTTCACCACAAAAAGCATGGTGATCGTTTGTTGTGTGCCGAAGCCAAGAGCTTCCTGAGCGAACACTGCGGCAAGAACAATCACGGTCTGGATGCCGGCCTGGTAAGACACGATGGCCAGCAGCAGTCGAAACAGATCCGGAAGGCCACGCAATTGGCGCAGTGAGGCGAGCAGGTGAGCCCAGGTGCTCTGCGCCGAACTGTCCGGACTCGGGGTGTGGCCGCGTTCGCGCAAGAGCAGGAACGTCGGCAAGGCGCCCAGCCCAAAACTGACGGCTGTGATCACCATACAGCCGGGGACAAATTCCGCGGCAGTCCAGCCGCGGGCCTGAGCCCAGCCGATGAACACCAGGCACAGGCCCAAAGAGAACAGGCCGCCCAGATAACCAAGGCTCCAGCCCCAACCCGACACGCGCCCGAGCGAATCGGGTTTTGCCAGTTCGGGCAGGAAGGCCGCGCACAGGTTCTCTCCGGTGCCGAACGCAAAATTCGACAACACGATCAGGCCGAGCGCCAGCACCATCGTGCCGGGGCCGGTATAGGCCAGCGCCAGCGTGGCCAGCACATTGACGACCGTGATGATCAGCAGCAGTTTTTTCTTGGCGTGCCGGCGATCGGCATACTGCCCGATCGCGGGCGCACTGAGCATGATAAGGGCGTAGGAAAACGACAGCGCCAAAGTCCAAGCCAAAGTGGCGTGGGGCGCGCGCTCGGCCACCGTGGCCACGAAGTAGGCGTTGTAGACCGCGGTGATGACCACGGTCGTGTACGCCGAGTTGGCGAAATCGAACATCGCCCAGGCCCATAACTCGCGCTTTTTCACGCCCTCGGCCAGAGCGGATTCAATCGTCTGCTTCATGCACACCGTTCCTGGGCACCCGATCGGGCCCGAGGCAGGCATGCTGGCGACTGCGGCGCTTGGGTGCAAGCCAAAACCTCTGGCGGCCTCGACCGGTCGATGCAACATTCAGGCGAGCACCCTGTTGCAGCCAAGAGCCGCTCCCCCAATGGAAACGAAACCCCACGGCAGTAGCGGAGCGATAGCCCTCGCCGATGGATGTTCGGGGAGGGTGGGGAAGGGGTTAGGCAAGCACCTCGCCCTGGTGCTTCGCCATGAGAAGCCCAAGCGCTATTGACTGCACGCAGCCCAGATCCGGTCGCCGAACTTGCGGCGGGCATTGAAGTCCAGGTGGGTCCGGGATTCTGCCTGGGTCAGGGCCGCCCGGGCTTCGGCGCATTCCTTCTCGGCCGGTGTGGTCGTGGCGGGTCTTGCCTTGGCGCCGGAAAGGGCCTTGTTGGATGAGGATTTGCCGCCCAGACTGGGCGGCAGGCGGTTGACGGACGCTCGCTCCCAGGCTTCTATTTGGCGGGCATCACTGTTTTTCCCGCTGTTCTGGCCCCCGGAAGGAGTGCGGCCCTGGTCGGGCAAGACCAACGGCTGGGCATCAGGGCCGCATGGCCGGTCGCTGAAACTCTGGATACCCGCAGTGGTGCACACAAAGAGCTCCGGGGCTGCATACGTCTCAGGCTGGGTCGCAAGCAGCAGAAGGCCAAGGAGCAGGGGCAACAGGGCGGATCGGGACATGTTCAGGGCAAAATAGGGGCTGGCGGAGTGCTTGGCGGCATCTTGCCAACCCGGGACACTAGCCGCCTCAGCAATCGGCTGAATTTCCCCTCGGAAATTTCTGATTCTTGGCCGAATGGTCCGGCCTTGCTATCGTTCGGACAAACTCAGAGTTGCGCCATGGAAACCGTCGTCACCGAAGCCGTTCAAATTCCCGGATACCGCATCGACAAGCCACTCGGCGTAGGCGGTATGGCCTCCGTCTACCTGGCTTTGCAGGAGTCGCTCGATCGCGAAGTCGCTCTGAAGGTGATGTCACCTTCGTTGTCGAACAACACCGAGTTCACCGAGCGCTTCCTCAAGGAAGGCCGGTTGACCGCCAAACTGGCGCATCCGAACCTGGTGACGGTCTACGACATCGGCCAGCACAACAACCTCTACTACCTCGCCGCGGAATACATTCCGGGCGGCACGCTGCGTGATCGCATGAACCGCGGCATGAACCTGACCGAAATCATCGACGTGATGCGCGATGTCGCCATGGGCCTGACTTATGCCCATGAGAAAAGTGTCGTCCATCGTGACGTGAAACCGGGCAACGTGCTGTTCCGTGCGAATGGCACGGCCGTGTTGGCCGACTTCGGCATCGCCAAGGCGAT
>JBEIPT010000520.1:0-2414 GCA_040376895.1 Lysobacteraceae bacterium
CACCGGTGGGGTGTACCCCTATCGCCGCAGCGGTGAAGACCCGACGCGCATGTTTGCGGGCGAGGGCACACCGGAGCGGACGAATCGTCGCTTCCATTACCTCAGCAACGGCCAGCCTTCCGCTCGACTGTCCACAGCGTTCGATTCGGTCACGCTGTATGGCGAAGATCCGGCGATCCGCCCGGACATCTTCGGCAAGATCGGCAACTCCGGCGTCAGCATCGCCACGCTCGACGACATGAAGAAGCTCTACTCGGGCTTCGATCTGTGTGCGCCGAGTACGTCGGTATCGATGACCATCAACGGACCGGCACCGATCATCCTGGCGATGTTCATGAACACCGCCATCGATCAGCAGGTCGAGAAATACCTGCGTGCCGATCAGGCCCGTTGGGATGCCGCGCACCGCACCATCGAAAGCTTGTTCGACGGCCGGGTGCGACCTCAGTACCACGGCATGTTGCCCGACGGCAATGATGGTCTCGGGCTTGGGTTGCTGGGCGTGAGCGGCGAACAGGTCGTGCCTGCTGATGTCTACGCGAAGATCAAGGCAGAAACCCTGGCCAGCGTCCGCGGCACGGTACAGGCCGACATCCTGAAGGAAGATCAGGCACAGAACACCTGCATTTTCTCGACCGAATTCGCGCTGCGCATGATGGGCGATATCCAGCAGTACTTCGTGGAACGCAAGGTCCGCAATTTCTATTCGGTATCGATCTCCGGGTATCACATTGCTGAAGCCGGCGCGAACCCGATCTCGCAGTTGGCATTCACGCTCAGCAACGGCTTCACGATCGTCGAGTACTACCTGGCCCGCGGCATGAAGATCGATGACTTCGCGCCGAACCTCAGCTTCTTCTTTTCGAACGGCATGGACCCGGAGTACACCGTCATCGGACGTGTGGCACGCCGGATCTGGGCGCGCGCGATGCGGGAACGGTATGGCGCGAACGATCGCAGTCAGATGTTGAAGTACCACATCCAGACTTCCGGGCGCTCGCTGCACGCCCAGGAAATCCAGTTCAACGACATTCGCACGACACTGCAGGCCTTGTACGCGCTGTTCGACAACTGCAATAGCCTGCACACGAATGCCTATGACGAAGCGATCACCACGCCCACCGAAGAAAGTGTGCGCCGTGCGGTGGCCATCCAGCTCATCATCAATCGTGAGCTAGGCCTGAACTTCTGCGAGAACCCGTGGCAGGGAAGCTACGTCGTCGACGCACTGACCGATCTGGTCGAAGAAGCCGTGTACAAGGAATTCGAAGCGATCAGCGAACGCGGTGGCGTGCTGGGTGCGATGGACACCATGTACCAGCGCGGCAAGATCCAGGAAGAGTCGATGTACTACGAGCAGAAGAAACACGACGGCAGCCTGCCGCTGATCGGCGTCAATACCTTCCTTCCGCGCGAACATGCCGGTGAAGTGGCCACCACGATCGAGCTCATCCGCTCGACCGAAGGCGAAAAGCGCCAGCAAATCGACAACGTGTTGGGCTACCAGACGCTGCGCAACGAGCGCGCAACGCTGCATGCGCTCCAAACCGCGGCGCGGGCACGCCAGAATCTGTTCGATGGACTGATGGAAGCCGTCAAGTCACATAGCCTGGGGCAGATCAGCCATGCACTCTATGACGTGGGGGGCGAGTATCGGCGGAATATGTGATGAGCAGCCGGAGTTTCGGTTTCGCTTGCCCCCCCTCTTTGTTGCCGGCCTGAATCATGCGTAATCCATTGCAGGAACAGTTGTTGAAAGCCGGCCTCGCCAAGAAGACCAAGATTGACCAGGTCGCGCGTGAGCAAGCCAAACAACGAAACGCCAAAAACCCCGTCGCACCCGTGGCGGAAGACCGGGCAGACGTTGATCGCCTCAGACTCGAGAAAGCTGAGCGCGACCGCGCGCTGTCGGCTGAGCGGAACGCGCAAGCCAGGCAACAGGAACTTCGTGCGCAGGCGCGTCAGATCGTCGACCAGAACAAGATCAAGCTGGAAGGCGAGATCGAATATCGTTTCACCCACGAAGGTGCCATCCGCAGCATTCTCGTCAACGAATCACTGCGCCGCCAGCTCGCTCAAGGGCAACTGGTCATTGCCAGGCTCGATGCAGGTTACGCAGTCATCCCGCGGGCCGCGGTCGAGAAAGTCGATGCGCGTGAGCCGACAATGATCGTTCTGGACCATGGTAAGCCCGTTGCAGCCGCGCCCGAGGCTGGCGGTGATGACGAGTACTACAGCAAGTTCAAGGTGCCTGACGATCTGATCTGGTGAGCAAGAGTTCCATCGCTTCGCGCGTGATCGATTCATGACCGAGTCGTTGTCGAAACTTGCGGTCTGTCGAAGTCCGTGGCGGTCCGCGCCATCGATCGGGGTTAGCTCATCTGAATAGTCCCGGTAACGACCTGCGGCACATA
>JBEIPT010000611.1:0-1662 GCA_040376895.1 Lysobacteraceae bacterium
AGATTTTCGGACTTCCGTTTTGAAGTTGAGTGGCCAGAAATGACAAAGCCCCAATCATTGGGGCTTTGTCATTTCGAACTGTGGCATCGCTATTGCGGATCCCCCGACATCATTGTCTAGCCTGCGGCGAATGCGGATTGGGATTGGTGTGTTTCGGGCCGGCCAATGCCCACGCGATCAGCCCGAACAGCGGTACAAACACAATCACCACCATCCATACGAGTTTGTTGCTCGATTTGCCTTCGGCTTTGCGCACTTTGTTGATTGCCCAAAGCTCGACCAGCACAAGAACGGCGGCGAGTACGATCCAGATGGTTTCGGTTTGCATAAGTTGCCCTCCTGATGGTCTTTCAGTTAGGTGGGCAGGGGGCAGTGGGGTTCATTAAATTTTGAGGTTTTGTGGGGGAGGGAGGTGGGCGCACTTTTGCGCCCGCCTGCGATTCCTCTATACCGCGTCGCCAATCATTTCGATGATCCGCGTCCGGGTAGCGTTTGAGGTTGCTCGCGTAGTCCAGGAACAGGTCGAGCTGGATGTCCTTGTTGCCCGGACGCTCCATTAGTGGAGATCTTCGGTGTGGTTGCTAAGCGGGCTCAACTCTTGACCTCCTGGTTCCTGCCGTAGACATCTTCCAGACGCTTGATATCGTCCTCGCCCAGGTAGCTGCCGGTCTGCACTTCGATCACTTCCAACGGGATTTTTCCGGGGTTGGCCAGGCGATGTACCGATGCGATCGGGAGGTAGGTGGACTGGTTTTCAGTGAGCAGGAAGACCTTGTCGTTGCACGTTACCTGGGCGGTGCCGGAGACCACGATCCAGTGTTCGGCACGGTGGTGATGCATTTGCAGGGACAGTTGCGCGCCAGGTTTGACGGTGATGTGCTTGACCTGGTGGCGGATGCCGTTGTCCACCGAGTGGTAACTGCCCCAGGGGCGATACACCGCGCAGTTGTTCTGGGTTTCCGAGCGGTGTTGGGCGTCGAGCGCATTCACCAGTTTTTTCACGTCTTGCACGGTGTCGCGGTGCGCGACCATCAGTGCATCCTCGGTTTCTATCACGACCAGATTGTCTACCCCGAGCAGGGTTACCAGCTTGCTGTTGCCATGCACATAGCAACTGCGGCTGTTGTAGCTGACGACATCGCCCTTGAGCACATTTCCATCGGCGTCCTTGTCGTGCACATCCCATAGCGAGGACCAGCAACCGACATCACTCCAGCCAGCGCTGAGCGGGACGACCCAGGCACGGTTGGTGCGTTCCATTACCGCGTAGTCGATGGAGTTGTCCGGGCAGCATTCGAAGGTGGCCCGATCGATGCTGGTCACGCCTTCGCTGCTCGGGCTGCGCTCCAGGGCGAGCACGCAGTTCTCGTAAATGTCCGGTTCGTGAGTGCGCAGTTCGTCGAGGTAGCGGCTGGCACGGAACAGGAACATGCCGCTGTTCCAGAAGTATTCGCCGGAGCGAACAAATTCGGCGGCGGTCTGCGCGTCGGGTTTCTCGATAAATTGCTCGACCTTGAAAGCACTGGCGCCGGCATCACTGCAGTCGGCCTTGATATAGCCGAAGCCGGTCTCCGGGCGCGTCGCCGGAATGCCGAACAGCACGAGGTTGCCTTTGAGCGCTTCCTCCTGCGCATGTGCCAGTGTGGCGCGCAGGGCGGGGAT
>JBEIPT010000312.1:0-4601 GCA_040376895.1 Lysobacteraceae bacterium
AGCCGCCGCTGCTCTACCAGAACAACACGCTCAACGGAAACACCGACGAGCGCACGTTCGACACGGTTGGCCGCTACTTCTGGATGAACGTGACCTACACGTTCTGATCGAAGCAGTTGCTTGACTGACCAAAGCCGCAGCGGGCGACCGCTGCGGCTTTTTTCTTGGTGCGGAAGTGTGGAAACACAACCCTGATAATCTCGAGTCATGTCCCGTCTTTTGCTGACACTCGGCCTCCTGTTCGTCACCTTGTCCGCGACCACCTGGTGCCGCGCACAATCTGCCGCCGAACTGAACCGGCAATCGGTCGAAATCGCGCGAGCAGAACCGGCGCGTGCCCGAGAGCTTGCGGCCCAGGCACTGAAGGTCGCTGAAGCGGGGAAGGAAGGGGCACAACAAGCCATGGCCCACGTCAATCTGGGCCGAAGTGCGCTCCTGCTCGGGGACTACCCGGACGCCATCCGCAGCTTGCAGACCGGCGTGGCGCTGGCACGTGAGCACGCCGAACCGGTTCAGATCGCGGTGGCGCTGGAATCACTTGCCGTCGTACTCGACCGAACCGGCCTGCCGGACCAATCGCTGAATCTCCATCGCGAAGCCCTGACCATTTTCGAACGTAGCAACGAGTGGCAGCGCGCCGCGCAGGTGCTCGTCAATCTGGGCAACCTGTACGACGGCATCGGCCAGAAAGAAGAATCGCGTGCGCACTATCTGCGTGCCCTCGCCGTGCTCGACCGGATCGGCGCCGACAAGGGACGCGGCAGCATCTACAACAATCTCTCGCAGCTCGACAGCAGCCCTGAACAAGGTGCCCAAGCGCTCGAGATGCTGGATCGTGCCATGCAGCAGTACCGGCAGGAGAACAACCAGATCGGACTCGGACTCGCGTGGCGAAACCGCGCCACAGTGCTGACCCGACTGGGTCGGTATACCGAGGCGGAAGCGGCCGTCGGCGAGGCAAGGACGATCGCGCTCACGACCTCGCACCGGCTCGGGTTGTCGGCCGCCCATGAAGCCCGCGCCGAACTCCTGCTGGCACAAGTGTCGGCTGCGACCCCGACTGTCACCTCGCAGACGCTGATTCGCGAGGCTGGTCGCGAGCTGGACTCGGCAATCGAGATTGCCCGCGAGCTGGGTGAAGACAACCGAATCGAACGTCTGCTTCTGATGCAAGCGGAGTGGGCCGAAGTCAGCGGAGAACCGGCCGTTGCGCTCGATCGCCACAAACAGGCCGAAGCCTTGGAGGCGGTCCGCGAGCGTGAGGAAAGTGAGCAGCGGATACTCGCACTCTCTGCACAATTCCAGAGTGAGCGGCAGCAATTGGAGATCGCTCGAATGGGCGAGTCTGCAGCACGCCAGAACGAACTGCTGGATCACACACGATGGCAGCGCAACTGGACGATCGTTGCATCGGTGTTGCTTGCGCTGTTGGCACTACTTGCCGGCTCGCTGGTCCTGACCCGCAACCGGTTGCTGCGCGCTGAGCGCGCCCAGAATCAGGCCTTGCAGTCGGCGTTTGCGCAGGCAGAGCAGGCCCGGCGTTCTGCCGAAGAAGATCGCCGCATCAATGGCGAACTGCTCACCTTGGCAGCCCATGACCTGCACGGTGCACTCGGAATGGTTGTCGGTGCCGCCGAACGGATGCTCGGTAGCGGGCAACTGGGCATCGACGCACGTCAGCAGGTGGCCAGCATCGCCAATACCGCCAATGAGATCACCGAAGTCATCGGCAATCTGGTGGCGATCACGGCGCTCGACCGCGACGCTCAGGTGCTGCAGCAAACCCGGTTTGATCTGATCCAACTGCTCGACGATCTGGTCCAACAGTGGCAAGGGCGTGCTGTCGGCAAGCGCTTGCGCCTCACTCTGGATGCGCCGGCGACAGAGGATGGACCTGTCTGGATCGTGGCCGACCGTACCCAGATCGCCGAAGCAATGGATCAGTTGATCGGCAATGCGATCAAGTTTTCGCTGCCGAATCGGCGGATCGAGGTCAGGACCGTGTTTGATCCCGGTTTGGCCAGGGTCGAAGTTCACGACGAAGGCCCCGGTCTTACCGACGCTGACCGCCGCCGCGCATTCGGTCGCTTCCAACGGCTGTCGGCACGACCTACCGGTGGCGAACGCAGCACCGGCATCGGCTTGGCTCTGGTCAAGCGGATCGTCGATCTGCACGGGGGCGAGGCGAGCTTTGGCCCGTCGATTTTCGGACAAGGTGCTTGTTTTCACATCATTCTCAACAGGTCTGACCAGCAGGCCTCTTGAAACCGGGTACATGCTTGTTGCTACATTGTCAGGATCAATCGGGAGTTGCACATGAAGGAAAAAGAAGAAATCGTCGCCAACTGGTTGCCGCGGTATACCGGCGTGCCCTTGAACGAGTTCGGCGAGCACATCCTGCTGACCAATTTTGGCCACTATCTGGAATTGTTCGCACGGCTGATGGGTGGGGGCGAGGTACGCGGGCTGGATCGGCCCATGCCGAGTGTCACCGTCGATGGCATCACCCTGATCAATTTCGGCATGGGCAGCGCCAATGCCGCGACAATCATGGACCTGCTCAGCGCGATCCATCCGAAAGCGGCGCTGTTCCTCGGCAAGTGTGGTGGCCTCAAGCGCAAGAACGAGATCGGTGATCTCGTGCTGCCGATCGCGGCGATCCGCGGCGAAGGCACCTCGAACGACTACCTGTTGCCGGAAGTACCGGCGTTGCCGGCGTTCTCTCTGCAGCGTGCCGTCTCGACGATGATCCGCGATCTTGATCATGACTATTGGACCGGCACCGTCTACACCACGAACCGGCGCGTCTGGGAACATGACGAGGCGTTCAAGGAATATCTGCGCAAGACGCGTGCGATGGCAATCGACATGGAAACCGCCACGATTTTCTCGGCCGGTTTCCACAATGAAATCCCCACCGGCGCGTTGCTGCTGGTCAGCGATCAGCCGATGATTCCCGAAGGCGTCAAGACCGAGGCATCGGACCGAAAGGTCACCGAGGGCTTCGTCGAGAACCACGTGCGTGTTGGCATCGAAGCACTGAAACTGATTCGTCGCCACGGCAAGAGCGTGAAGCACCTGCGCTTCGACGAATAGCCGATGATCAGCGGGCTCAGCCGATTCGATATGGGGGATCTCGCTCGACGCGAGCATTATTTCTTCAGCCTGTATCGGGTCCTCGGTGCTGCCATGCTGGTGTTCGTGTGTTTCAGCACGTACGCCCGCCAGGCCATCGTCATCGATTCACCCAGGTTGATGAGTGGCGTGGCAATCGGTTATCTGATCGCCGCAGCCGGCATCTTCAGTCTCGGCCAGATCGATATCCGACGGCTCCAGTGGGCCTCGCGAATCGGTCTCGGGCTGGACATCCTGGCCGCGTGCATGGCGATCCAGTTCACGCAGGGTATGGACAGCGGCATTGCGTCCTTGCTGGTCATGAATATCGCCTGCGGAGGTGTCCTGTTTCCCTTGTCGCAGGCCCTGTTGTTCGCAGCGGCAGCGAGCGCCGCGGGATTCCTGCTGTATTCCTGGGACCTGCAGCGCACCGGCGGTTTGCCGGAACGGAGCATTGGCGAAGTTGGGCTGTTCGTCCTGATCTATTTTGCCGTGACCGGTCTGGCGCAGTTGCTTCAGAGCGAAGTCGCTCAGCGTCAGCAGGTGGTCGAGCGACAGGAAAGCGATATCGCGGGTTTGTCGCAATTGAACGACCTGATCATCCGAAGGATGCGCACCGGAGTTCTGGTATTGCTCGGCGAACAGATCGTGCGGTTCAACGAGTCGGCCTGGATGCTTTTGGGCTCACCGGCCCAGAATGCCTCGATGGCATTGCCGGAGCGCTCGGTCGAGTTGATTGCACGGTATCGCCACTGGCGTGTGACGGGTGAAAACGACGAACAGGCAGTTTCGGTGGCGGACGGCACGCCCGAAGTCGTGCCGCGCTTCGTGACCGTGCCCCAGGCCGGTGAGTCGCTGACCATCGTGTTTCTGGAAGATACGTCGATGGTGTCCCGGCAGGCAGAGGAATTGACGCTCAGTTCATTGGGCCGTCTGTCGGCGAGCATCGCCCATGAAATCCGCAATCCGCTTGGCGCGATTTCGCATGCGTCCCAGTTGTTGGCCGAATCCGAACAACTGAGCGCCAGCGATCAGCACTTGCTCGGGATCGTGCGCAAACACTGCCTCCGCATGAATGCGATCATCGAAAACATCCTGCAATTGTCTCGACGAAAACGGGCCCGCCCGGAGAGTGTTTCCCTGGCCGATTGGGTCACCGAGTTCGTTCAGGAATTCCGTGCCGTTCAACCGCTCGGTGAAGACACCTTGCACATCCAGGTTGCCGACAGCCTGCCAAACATCGTCTTTGATCCGGACCAGTTGCAACAGGTCGTCTGGAACCTGACCAAAAACGCCATGCGCTACGGGCGAAAGCCCGGCGAACCAGCTCAAGTATGGATCCGTGCCCGGCGTCTGGACGACACAGGGCCTGTGGTTCTCGAGGTATGTGATGCCGGACCGGGCATCGACCCCAAGCTGGCCGCCCAGATCTTTGATCCGTTCTTCAGCACGGGCGAACAAAGCACCGGCCTCGGGCTCTACATCGC
>JBEIPT010000459.1:0-2906 GCA_040376895.1 Lysobacteraceae bacterium
GCGGGTTTCCTCGATCCAGGTTGCACCGCCGTCCGGCGAATAGACATAGTACCAGTCCACCTTGTCACGCAGGCCGACACCCGAGTTGCGGGTGTCATAGAAGCCGACATGCACATTGCCGAAATCGTCGACGTCGAGCCAAGGATGGTAACGGTCGACCGTTGCGAGATCGTTGATCGGATGCGGCGTCGTGGCCTGCCAGGTGACACCTTGGTCATCCGAGAACGCGACACGAACCCAACCATGGATTCCGGCAGCGCCGCCGCAAGTGGTGCTGGCCGTGCTTTCGTCGGTCATGGCCACATAGATACGTCCGTTGCGCGGTCCGCCGCTGCGATCCGCATCGGCCGATGCGTAGATGAACGCACGGCGCGTTTCCATCGACGGAATCGAGAAATCGAAGTCGCCGCACAGGTCGTATGCCTGATTGGCCAGACCTGCGGTCGCACCATTCAAATCAACAAACGAAACGCCACCGTCATCGGAGCGCAGCACGCGCATTTCGGCGGAGCCGTTCGTGATCGACGGGAAGAAGTAGTAGACGCGACCTGCATGGTCGGTCGTGATGTCGCTGCCGATGCCGCGTTCTTCCGCAGTCAGCGACGTGGCAGGTGCATACGCAATGTCGGCGCAAGTGGCGAAGGGCGTTCCAGCCGTCTCCGTCGAACGCGTGAACTGCATGACGTTACCTTGGTGCCATGTCAGGTAGATGCGGCCGAAGAAAGGCGAACCCGGCTGCCGATCGACATGGATGAACTCCTTGTCGGAGCTGCCGGTCGAGACATTTCGCATCTGGCCCCAGGAGGCGCCGTTGTCACTGGAGCAATAAATCTGCGTGCAGAAGCCGCCGCCGCAGGTTCCGCCGAGCGTGGCAGACAGCACCAGAGAATTCGCACCGTTCGGGATCCAGTCCATGGCCGGATCACAGCACGTGCTCGGCAGTGCGCCGGTGTTCGTCCAGGTCAGGCCGCCATCCAGCGAGCGCGACATGCGCTGGCCACCGGTGCCATTGGAGCCGGCAACCAGGATCGTGGAGTTGAACGGGTGGTATTCGACCGAGGTTTCATTGTCGCTGGCCGTTCCATCAAAGGGGCGCTCACCGATGATCGGCACCGCCTTCTGGACCATGGCGTTGTAGACCGGATCGGTCGCAAACGGTATGGGCTGGGGCGGGTTGGCGGGATCCGGGTGTGAATAAATTCCCAGACCGCGACGCTTGAGCACGCCGTTTTCCAGCAAGCCGCCAAATCGGTACGCGAACTCCTTGTTCAGTTCGCGGGGGTAGTGATCTTCGAGCGGGAAACCCTGCTCTGCCATCTCGCGACGCTTCTGAATCTTGAAGAAGGCCGGGACGCCACTGATGTAGCGGTCCTTGTCGATGTTTGGAATGACCGACAGGTCACTGCTCCGCAGGTTGTAGTTGCGGTCGTCCCAGGGACCCAGCTTGAGCAAGCTGTTGTAGTCCAGAGTTGAGTCAACGCCACGGGCGTTGTCGATCACGACCGTGTCCTTCGGGGACTCGTTCGCGGCAAAGCTCACCGGGACGGCAAATGCCGCAGCCAGCGCCAAGAGTACTGCTGAAATTTTCCGATACGTCATGTCACATCCCCACACAGAAGCGCGCAGTTATAACAGCGTGAAGGTTTGTTTGCATTCTGCAAACGCATATTTGACGTCTTCCATGACGCAGGCCAATGGCCTGCAGAACCGCAGTTCGCGTCGTCCAACCTGACTAGGCAAGCACAAAACGTACCGGAATCGCAGGCGGCCCGCACGTCTCGGCAGGTAAAAAAGAACGCCCCGGAATCAATGGTTCATGGATTCCGAGGCGTTTTTGAGATGTGCCCGGGCCAGAGATCAGGCCCGGCGAACCAAGCGTTGGTCAGTCCAGGACGTCGATGGTCACCGTGGCCGTTGCAGTGCCGCCACGTCCATCACTGACGGTGTAGGTGAACGTATCCAGGCCACAGTAGCCGACATTGGCGCGATAGTGCAGAACCCCGGGGACACCACTGAACGTGACGACACCATTTGCGGGCTGCGTGAAAGAGAGGACGGTCAAGGCATCACCGTCCGGATCGCTGTCATTCGCAAGCACGTCGATGGCATTGAAGATCAGGCCCAGTCCCGTGGTGCTGTCGTCGGTCGCGATTGGCGATCGGTTCGCCGGCAGCGCGCTGACGTTGATCGACACGGTCGCCGTTGCAGTCGAACCAAAGCTGTCCCGAACCGTGTAGTTGAACGTGTCGATGCCGGAGAAGCCCGCGTTCGGGGTAAACGTGACGCTGCCATTGGCACTGAACGTCACCGACCCGTTGGCTGGTGTCGTGGTCGAAACCAGGCTGAGCGCGTCGTTCTGCGGGTCGCTGTCGTTGGCCAGGACATTGAGGGTCACCGGCGTCGCGGAAGGCGTGTTGGCACTGTCGTTCACGGCAATCGGCGGATTGTCCTGCACCGTCACCGTCACGGTGGCCGTGGCGGTGCCGTTGCGGCCGTCGCTGATCGTGTACGCGAACGTGTCGGTACCGACGAAGTTGGCGTTCGGCGTGTATCGGATGGTCGTGCCGGTGATCACAGCCGTGCCGTTGGCCGGTGTGGCCACGGTACCGATGCTGAGGCTGTCGCCGTCCGGATCGGTGTCGTTCGCCAGCACGTTGATGGACGCGGCAGTGCCACGCCCCGTCGTCACGGCATCATTCGCAGCGGCCGGGCCGCGATTGAGGAACACGCGTGGGCCGAGCGTACGGGTTTCGCTGACTTCTTCGATACGATAGACGTCAACCGCACGCTTGTGGGCGGACGGGTTGCGCAATGCGCGTTCGACCCATGCCGCCGGCACCTGCACAGGAGTCTTCTTCCATTCCACGATCTCTTCGCTGATCGTTTTCGGCGGCTGCTCTTCAAGC